>JBJTFB010000128.1:0-20771 GCA_046093205.1 Acidimicrobiales bacterium | reverse complement strand
TCCTTCACATGCACACGGTGCCGCCTGCGGGTGGCGACACCATGTTCTCGAGCATGTCCGCTGCATACGATGCCCTGAGCGACCGCATGAAGGGGTACCTCGACGGACTCACCGCGGTGCACGACGGCGCGCACGTGTACGGCGCGGCTTCGTTCAGCCGCAAGGACACCGCGGAGTACCCGCGAGCCGAGCACCCGGTTGTACGCACGCATCCGGAGTCGGGTCGCAAGTGCCTTTTCGTGAACCGCGGATTCACCACCCGCATCGTGGGCGTGCCGCGCGACGAGAGCGATGCGATTCTCGATTACCTCTACCGACACATGGAGCACCCGAACTTCCAGGTGCGCTTCTCGTGGCAGCCCGGTTCGGTGGCCTTCTGGGACAACCGCAGTGCTCAGCACCGGGCCATCTGGGACTACTGGCCCCACCGTCGCACGGGCCACCGCGTGACGGTGAAGGGCGACAAGCCGTTCTGACCCGACGGGTCTGATTCAGCCGAACCGGCGGCGCAGGGCGTTGCCGTGGGCAGGGAAGCCCTCGTGGTCGGCGAGCGAGAGGATGCTGCCGGTCATGCGGCGCAATGCTGCCTCGTTGGCGCGTGCCACGGCTGTGCGCTTCAGAAAGGCCTCCACCGTGATGCCGGAGGACACGTGCGCAAAACCGCTGGTGGGCAGCGACGCGGGACAGCCGATGAGGAAGTTGCCCGCGCAGAACGGGGTGTCCTGACCAATCAGGATCTCACCGGCGTTCACGAGTGCATCAAGCACGGCTTCCTCGTAACGCGCGTCGACAATCAACTGAAGGTGCTCGGGTGCCCACAGATTCGCCACGTCGACCGCGGTGTTCATGTTGTCGACCAGCACCGCACCACCGTTGATTCCGAGTGATGCCCGGGCGGCCTCGGCCCGGTTCGCCGGCAGATCGGCAAGCTGGAGCTCGAGCTCAGCGTCCACCAGGTCGATGATCTCGGGCGAAGGCGTCACGAGAACCACGGAGGAATCAGTGCCGTGCTCGGCCTCGATCAACAGGTCGGCGGCGAGACGCAGCGGGTCAGCCGTGTGGTCGGTGAGCACGAGGCTCTCTGTCGGCCCGAGCATCATCATGGTGGCCACGCCGTGACGCTGCATCTCGACCTGTGCGATGGTCACTGCCGGGCTGCCGGGTCCGACAATCTTGCGGACCTGCGGGAAGGTCTGTGTGCCGAAGCCGAGCGCGGCGACCCCCGCCGGCCCGTTCGTGCGGAACACGTTCGTGATGCCGAGCAACCTGCACACGGTGAGAACGGCGGGGTCGACCTCTCCCCGGCCGCCGGGAACCGGGGGCACCACCATGGCAATGGTGGGCACGCCAGCCATCACTGCCGGCACGCCGAGTTGGTATGCCACGGATGGGTAGCTCGCCTTGCCGCTCGGCACGAAGAGACCGGCACTCGAGATGGGCGTGACCTTCTCGCCCGCGACGAGACCGTTCTCGATCTCAATCTGCCAGTCGGATGCGCGCTCAAGCAGGTGGTCGTTGAAGGCGCGAAGGTGCGAGATTGCGTCGATGATTGCGTCCTCGACGTACTCGTCCACGCGCGCCGAGGCGATTTCGTCGGCGCTGACACGCAGCTGAGAAGGCTCCAGCTCGATGCCATCGTGACGCGCGAGCGCGTCGCACACCGCCGCATCGCCGCGCACCCGCACGTCCTCGATGAGGGCGCCGATGGCGTCCCTCAGCGAGGGGTCGAACACGGCATCGAGGCCCCTGCGGCACAGCGCATCCCTCTCGGCCGCCGACATGGTCGACCAGTTCATGCGACGGAACACGCCTGACATGCAAAGAAACCTATCGGCAGGGCCATTTCCGGTCACGGTGGATTCCCTGCGCCGCTAGAGTTCAGTCACGTTCCGAAAGGGGAGCGTGCATGTCCGTCACCGTGGTTGTCGGCACCCAGTGGGGTGACGAGGGCAAGGCAAAGGTCATCGACCTCCTCGCTGCCGAACAGGACTTCGTGGTGCGCTACCAGGGTGGTCACAACGCCGGTCACACGGTCGTCGTTGGCGACCAGAAGTACGCACTTCAGCTCATCCCGAGCGGCGTGCTGTACGGGTCGGTCATCCCGGTGATCGGCAACGGCGTGGTTGTCGACCTGCCCACGCTCTTCCGTGAGGTGGACTCCCTCGAGTCTCGTGGCGTGTCGACGGAAGCGCTGCGTGTGTCCAGCCTCGCGCACCTCATATTCCCGTGGCACCAGGCAATGGATGCCGCACAGGAGTCCGCCCGTGGCGACTCACGCATCGGCACCACACTGAAGGGCATCGGACCGGCAATGGCCGACAAGGTGCGCCGCAGCGGCATACGCGTGGGTGAGGTGCTGAACGCAGCGTCGTTCGCCGCGAAGGTTCGCGAGCGTGGCGAGGCGGCACAGCGAGAGCTTGCCGACATCGGCGGCGAGGCCTTCGATGTGGACGATGTGGTGAGCAGGTTCGTGGAACTCGGCGCACGCCTTGTTCCTTATGTTGCTGACACCGTGAGCCTTCTGCACGAGGCGCGTGAATCCGGCCGCAGGATCCTGCTCGAGGGTGCCCAGGCGACCTTCCTCGATGTCGACCACGGCACCTACCCGTACGTGACGTCGTCGAACCCGGTGGCCGGGGGCGCGTCGGTGGGCAGCGGGCTCGGCCCGCGCCACATCGACCGCGTCATCGGCATTGCCAAGGCGTACACCACGCGAGTGGGCATGGGCCCCTTCCCGAGTGAACTGACCGACAACCTCGGTGAACGGTTGGTGGAGATCGGCCAGGAGTTCGGCACGGTCACCGGTCGTCGGCGCCGCACCGGCTGGTGCGACACAGTGATGCTGCGCCATGCAGCACGCCTGAACTCACTCACCGAGATTGCGCTCACGAAGCTCGATGTTCTCGACACGTTCGACGAGGTCAAGGTGTGCATCGGATACACAATCGAAGGACGACGGATCACGCAGTACCCCGACACTGTCGAGCGACTCGGCGAGGTCGTTCCCGAGTACGTGACCCTGCCGGGATGGAAGTGCAGCACAGTGGGTATCTCACGGTGGGAGGATTTGCCGGTGTCGGCACGCGAACTCATCGGCATTGTGGAGAGGGAAGCAGGGGTGCCCGTGACCTTCATCGGCACCGGTCCGGCGCGTGATGCGATGGTGGTGCGCTGATGATCCCGCGGTACTCGGTTCCCGAGGTGGAGGCGCTGTTCAGCGAACAGGCGAAGATGAGCAGATGGCTCGAGGTGGAGCTGCTGGTGGTGGAGGCCATGGCAGTCGAGGGAGTGCTGCCCGCGGCCGATGCCGTGGCATGCCGGGCCGCCGCTCCTGTTGTCGATGACGTGTTCGTGGCCGATGTGGAGGCGCGCGAGGCGGTCACCAACCACGATGTTGCGGCCTTCGTGGACGTCGCCCAGCAGAGGATGGGTGTTCCCGCTGCGTCGTGGGTGCACTACGGCCTCACCAGTACTGACGTGGTCGACACCGCACAGTGCTGGGCGCTGCGCGACGCGGCTGACATGGTGGTTGACGCGCAGACCGAACTGCTTCGCACGCTCGTCGATACCGCGCGCGCACATTCCGACACCGCGATGATCGGGCGCACGCACGGAATCCACGCCGAACCCACCACGTTCGGAGCGAAGGTTGCGCTGTGGGCGCTGCAGGTCGACCGTGACCGGGCGCGCATGCGCGCCGCACGTGACGGTGTCGCGGTGTGCAAGCTGTCGGGTGCGGTCGGCACGTTCTCGAACTTCCCTCCGGCGGTGGAGGCACGGGTGGCGGAGCGACTCGGTCTTCGGCCAGTGTCGGCCACCCAGGTGGTGGCGCGCGACCGCCATGCCGAGTACCTGTGGGCGTGCGCAAGCGCGGGCACCACCCTCGAGATGATCGCGGTGGAACTGCGGCACCTGCAGCGCACAGAGGTCGGTGAGGTGCGCGAGGGGTTCTCGAAGGGCCAGAAGGGCAGCAGCGCCATGCCCCACAAGCGCAACCCGATCTCGGCGGAGACGATCTCGGGGCTCTCGCGCGTGCTGCGCGGCAACCTGCAGGTCGGCCTGCAGGACGTGCCTCTGTGGCACGAGCGCGACATCTCTCACTCGTCCGCGGAGCGCATCGTGCTCCCCGATTCCACCCACCTTGTTCTGTACATGACCCGCCGCATGCGCAACCTGGTGGCAAACCTCGAGGTTGACACTTCCCGCATGTCGGCGAACCTCGGGATGCTCCACGGGGTCGTGTTCTCCCAGTCGGTGCTGCTTGCCCTGGTGGAGAACGGCATGACCCGTGACGACGCGTACAGGGTGGTGCAGGCATGCGCCGCGACGGCGATTGCCGAGGGTCGGACGTTCCGGGAAGTTCTCGCTGCCGACGACAGGGTCGTGTTGGATGCCCAACGACTGGATGCCGCGTTCGACCTCGCGAGAGTGCTGCAGCACGCGTCGCGCGGTGTGCGGGAGCTCGACGGCATCGGGCTGTAGCGGCGCGGGCGGCACGGACACGAACTTGTAGGGTTCAGTCGATGCCCGCCGAACACCCGCACACGCCGGCCGGACTGCCGGAGCTCGATCCGGTGCGCGCCGAGCTTCGCGACCACGTGTTCGCGCACTCCCTGAAGACCGGCGATTTCACGCTGAAATCGGGCCGGAAGAGCACGTGGTTCCTTGACACCAAGCAGACGGCCTGCCGCCCCGACGGCATCGTGCTGGTGGCGCAGGCCGCACTGCAGGTGATCCCCGCGGATGCCGATGCCATCGGCGGTCTCACGATGGGTGCCGACCCCGTCGCGTTCGGGATTGCCGCGGTAGCCGCAACACGCGGCGTGAACCTGCGCAGCTTCAGCGTGCGCAAGGAGGCGAAGGACCATGGTGTCACGGGACGCATCGCCGGTGCACTGCAACCCGGCGACAGGGTGGTGATCACCGAGGACACCGTGACGCGCGGTACCTCGATCTTCGAGGCGGTGGATGCCGTGCGCGCATTCGGTGCGGAGGTAGTGCTCATCACCGTCATCGTCGACCGCGGCGGGACGTGCGCACGGATGGCCGCCGATGCCGGCATCGCGTATGCACCCCTGCTCACCGCACCCGACCTCGGTTTCGGGTTCGGCAGCTGACGCTTCGGCCACGCAACATGTGCAGTGGCAGGATGAACAACGTGCGCAAGACCCTCCCCGTCCTCTTCCTTCTCGCCCTTTCCGCATGCGGCGGCACCGGAGGTGGCGGAAGCGGCACATCCGCACCGGTCGTGACCGACGAGACGTCCGCCCCCGACACCTCTGTTGCCCCGGCGGACAGCACGCCCGAATCGACCTTCAACGGTGTCACCATCGAGGTGACGGTGGGCGTCGATGACGACCCGGGCCGGGTGGAGCGGATCGCGCTCGGTTCATCCGTCACCCTCGAGATCACCAACCCCTACGAGGACGACGAATTCCATCTCCACGGTTATGACCTCTCCACCGGCGACACCGAGGCCGATGAGACAGCCACCATCGCCTTCACCGCCGACGTTGCCGGGACGTTCGAGGTGGAGAGCCATGTCACTGACGACGTGCTCGTGACCCTGGTGGTCGAATGAGCCTCGAGGACCTGCTCGCGCTCGAGGGTCACGGCCCCGACACGTTCGTCGGCCGCGGACATCCGTACCCGTGGGGTGGTCTCTACGGCGGCCACATCGTGGCGCAGGCGCTCGTGGCAGCAACCCACACAGTCGACGTGGGATTCGTGCCGCACTCCGTGCGCGCGTACTTCATCCGCCGCGGCGACAACAGCGAGACCGTGCGCTACGAGGTGGACCGCATCCGAAACGGTCGCAGTTTCGCCACGCGCCGCGTGGTGTCACGCCAGTCGGTGGGCGCGATCCTGAACCTCGAGGCGAGTTTCCAGGTGCGCGAGGGCACCGTGGAGCACCCGACGATGTCGCTGCCGGAGGGGGTGCCGATGCCTGCCGACATTGACACGAAGGCCGAGACATGGATGAGCGCTTTCGAGCAGAAGGACGTCGACCGCACGAAGCGGTTCGGCCGACGTGATGGTTCGGGTCAGTTGATGTCGTGGTACCGGACCGTCGAGAACTTCGGCGGTGACCAGCTGCTGAACCGTTGCGCGCTGGCCTATCTCTCCGATGACCTCCCCACAGGTGCCGTGATCAATGCCGTTCCGGGCCTGAGGGAACGCTGGAACGAGGAGAACGCGTTCTTCTCGGCGAGCCTCGACCACACCATCTGGTTCCACCGCGATGTGGACATGACGCAGTGGCACCTGTTCGAGATGAACTGCCACGGGTACGGCAACGGTCGCGGACTGGCCGTGGGGTGGGTGTTCGCCGAGGACGGCACCCACGTGGCAACCGTTGCGCAGGAGACACTCGTGCGTCTCAACGACCGTGACTGACGCGCGACGTCACGACGAAGATGGTGGTCGAGACCGGCGTCGATCCGGTGACCCCACGCTTTTCAGGCGTGTGCTCTGCCAACTGAGCTACTCGACCGTGTTCACCGGTGCGTTGCCGCACCGCCGAACAGACGACGTGTCCGCCGTCTGGCGGTCCCGACGGGACTCGAACCCGCGACCTCCGGCTTGACAGGCCGGCGTGAACTCCAACTTCACCACGGGACCAGGTGGTTTGACCACAAGGTCTTGGCACCCCCAACGGGATTCGAACCCGTGCCGCCACCTTGAAAGGGTGGTGTCCTAGGCCACTAGACGATGGGGGCTTGGGCGACTCCTGCTGAGAGCAACACGACACTATCGGGGGCCCGGGGGGTTTGCGCCGGGCCGGACGGCCCGCCTCCGGCGCCGGGGCAGGCTCACAGCGGCCTGCGCGCGTCCACGATCCATTCGAGCAGCCACCCGAACCAGTTGTAGAGGTGCCATTGGGACAACCGGGGGTCGTCGGTGTCGTCCTCGTCGAAATCTGGTTCCCACTCGTCGTGGTCGACCCCCAGCAGGGTGCCGAGCACCAGACGCAAACCGTTCACCGTGACCATCAGTGACCCCAGTTCGTCGTCGTCGAGCCGGGCACCGTCGTCCAGAACGGATTCAACCTTGTCGAGCATGGCCACGCGCGCCGTCACCAGTTCGTCGTCCATGAAGCGGCGGTACTCCTCGTTTGCCTCTGCGTCTGCGGCGTACGCCACGGGGAAGAGGCGCTTCACGCGGGGGTCGTCGCGGTCGCCCCTGATGATGTCGCGGAACTGCGACACGAACGTGCGCAGCACATCGCGCTCGTCGTCGTCGAGCAGCAGGGCGAACGTCCCGTCGTCGTTCGCGACCACCGGCCCCTCTCGTCGTCTGCGGGTCATCGGTCGGAACCCGCGCCGTCCTTCTCCATGGTTGCCCACAGTCCGTGCTCATGCAGCCGGAACACGTCCATCTCCGCCTTCTCCCGGTCGCCCGAGCTGACGACCGCACGTCCCTTCTCGTGCACGTCCATCATCAGTTGGGTGGCCCGTTCCAGCGAGTACCCGAAGAGTCTCTGAAGCACCAGCGTGACGTACGACATGAGATTGATGGGGTCGTTCCACACGATCACCACCCACGGAACGTCGGGTTCCGTGCGTTCGTCCGATTCGGTGCGGACGGCCTCGTCCGGCATCACCGAGGCGCGGGTGGGCGCGGGGGGCCGCAGTGGGGCGGGAATCACGCAGAACATTGTGGTGGCGATTGGGCCCGCCCGCACACCGCCCGTACGATGAACCGCCGTGTCACTGCGCGTCCGCCCCGTTGTTCCGTCGCGCATGGCGCCCGGTGGCCACAACTCGGTGCGCACCCCGCGGACGGTGCTCGGCGGGTACGTGGCGCTCATGAAACTCCGTGTGGTGGAGCTCCTCCTCATCACCACGGTGCCCACGATGGTGCTGGCCGAGAAGGGATGGCCGTCCGCGACCTTGATCCTCTGGACGCTGGTCGGGGGCACCCTCGGCGCCGGCGGTGCGAACGCGATCAACATGTACATCGACCGTGACATCGACGGTCTCATGGAGCGCACGAAGAACCGCCCGCTCGTGACCGGACTGATCGCCCCGCGCAATGCGCTCGTGTTCGCGCTCTTCCTGGAGGTGGTTTCCTTCGCGGTGCTGTGGGCGGGGGCAAACCTGCTCGCGGCCGTGCTCTGCCTGTCGGCCACCCTGTTCTACGTGTTCGTGTACAGCATCTGGCTGAAGCGCACCAGCAAGCAGAACATCGTGATTGGTGGTGCCGCAGGCGCCGCACCGGTGTTGGTGGGCTGGGCGGCGGTCACAGGGTCCCTGGCGTGGGAGCCCTGGATCCTGTTCCTCGTGATCTTCCTGTGGACTCCGCCCCATTTCTGGGCCCTCGCCATCAGGCATTCCGATGACTACAAGGCGGCCGGGGTGCCGATGCTGCCGGTGGTGGAGACCCAGGCCCGGGTGGTGCGGGCGATGATCGTGTACTGCACCGCCACCGTGGCGGCCTCGCTGGCCCTGATCCCCGTGGCGGGGCTGGGATGGGTCTACTCGGCCACATCGGTGGCGCTCGGGGCGCTGTTCCTGGGGGGCACAATCGCACTAGGTCGGGCACCTTCTGCCTCCTCGTCGATGCGTCTGTTCTCGTTCTCCATCTCGTACCTCTCGCTCGTGTTCCTCGCACTCACGGTGGACGTGCTCGTCTCCTGAGACCGACCTGCGGGGTGCGAAAAACCGCCCCGGGAGAGCAATCGCACGAATCACTGTCACACCGGGGGATTTCCCCTCCGGAAGGGGGCGGTGGATAGTGTTGGCTCGTTACTACTAGGCATGTTCACCCCCTCTGGCCCTGTGGACAGACGGGGTGCCATCGGGAGACCTTCGGGAACGATGACCACGATTGACACTCACGCAGGGGCGACCACCCGGGCAGACGGAAGCGGCCTGGTGGCGAAGGTCGCCGCGTGGACTGTCAGCAGTGACCACAAGAGAATTGGTCGCCTCATGGTCGCTGAGGCCATGGTCTGCGGTCTCGCCGCCGCGGTGATCGGAGTGCTGATCGGTCTCGAGCGTCTGTCGAACGGCTACGGGATCTTCCCTGGCGATGCCACGGTGCAGCTCGTCGCGATGTTCCGTTATCTCCTCGTCTTCGGTGCCCTCGCGCCGTTCATGATCGGCCTTGCCGTTGCCGTGGTGCCGATGCAGGTGGGCTCCCGGGCGATTGCGTTCCCGCGGCTCGCCCAGTTCGGTTTCTGGGCCTGGGACCTCGGTTCGGTCCTGGTGATCGTCTCGCTCGTGGCGAACGGCGGTCCCGGCGGTGGCAACACCAACATGGTGGATCTCTACGTACTCGGTGTCGGCATGGCGGCCGCCGGTCTTGCCGCAGCCGCGGTGTCGGTTGCCTCCACTGTGCTCACCTCGCGCGCGCCGGGCATGACCACCGACATGGTCCCCGCCCTCTCGTGGGGCGGCCTCGTGTCATCGGTTGCCGCTGTTCTCGCGCTTCCGGTGGTGATCGGGACGGTCACCTACCTGTATGTCGACCACACCTACGCCCGCGTCGCCTTCGGTGGCAACAAGGCCGTCTCCGACTGGCTCGGGTTCGCCCTCACCCAGCCGATGACGTACGTGTTCGCCGTCGTTGCCGCCGCCGTTCTCGCTGACATCGCACCGGTTGCCGCCGGTGCGCGCAACCCGCTCCGCGGGGCGGTGTACGCCGGTCTCGGACTCATCAGCACCGGACTCCTCGGTGCGGTCACACAGTCACAGCACCCCCTCGCAACCGACGGGTCCGCCGCCGACACCGTGAGCAGCCTGATCCCGTACTTGCTCCTGAACGGCCTCCCGGTTCTCGGCATTCTCGTGGTGCTCGGGGCGAGCCTGTTCGTCCTGAAGCAGGGTTCACCGAAGGTCGGTGCCGCGTTCGTGTTCGCGTTCATGGGAACCGGCGTACTTCTGCTCGGCATGGTCGCCTCGATGCTGCAGAACCTCGAGTCCGCCGGCCTCGCCGGCACAGTGTTCGAGGAGGGAGCAACGACTCTCGTGGTGCACGGTGCCGTCATGGCCGGTCTCGGGGCGCTTCTGCACTGGGCACCGAAGCTGTGGGGTGTCGTGGTGCCCGAGGGCAAGGCCCTGCCGCTGGTCGGCGTGTCACTCGTCGGTGCGGTACTTGCCGGAGTGGGCAACCTGCTGGCCGGATTCTCCGACCAGCCGGGCGCGACCGTGGATGGCTTCGACTACGACGGGCCGCGTGCACTGTGGAACGTGGTCGTTGCAGCGGGTCATGCATTGTTCGCTCTCGGGCTCGTGGGTGTCGCCCTCGCGATCGTGTCGGCACTGAGGTCCGGCACGAAGGCCGTCGACGACCCGTGGAACGGCCACACCCTCGAGTGGGCAATCCCGTCGCCCGCACCCCGGGACAATTTCGCCGCACTCGCAACCGTCGGCTCCGCCGAGCCGGTGCTGGATGCGAAGCCCAGCAAGGAGGCATCGGCATGACACTGGCACTTCCCTCCGCCGCACCCCGCTCCCCCCGTCGGCAGGTGTTCGTGGCCACTGCGCTCGCCTCGTCCGGCGCGGCAATGATCCTCGTGGGCATGTGCGCCATGTGGATGAAATTCCGTGCGGCCGCCCCGGTGCGTGAGTCGTCCGATGGCTTCTACATGATCAAGGACTGGCTGCCTGCCGACATCGCGATCCCCGAGGTCGCGGCCAACACCATGTGGGTCACCTTCATGGCAGCGTGCCTGTTCGCACAGTGGGCCGTGTACTCGGCGCACCGCAACGACTCCCGCCACCGCTCGATGGCCCTCGGTCTGACCGCACTCATGGGTGTTGCCATCATCAACGCGCAGGTCTCTGTGTGGAGCAAGATGGGCATCGGTGTGGGCGACGGCGCCTACCAGTCGATGTTCTACGCGATCACCGGCACCGTCATCGTTCTTGTTGCTGTCGGCATCGCGTTCACGGCGGCGACACTCTTCCGATCCATCGGCGGTCGGGCCGACGACACGCAGGTGGTGTCGGCCCACGCTCTCTATTGGTACGTCCTCACGGCGGCGTTCACGCTCGTGTGGTTCCTGGTGTACGTGCAGAAGTAGGTCACGATGTTCTCCTCCGGCTCCAAGTACCTCATCGGCGTCTCCGTCCTGTCGCTCGCCGCGGCGGTGGTGTATGCGTTCACGGTGAACCCGTCCGACCTCGGCGCCATCGCGATGCTCGGCCTGATGGTGGCCGCCGGTTTCATCGCCGGCATCGGTCTTCACAACAACTCCGGTGACGTCGCCACCGTCGACGAGGCGGTCACGGCGGCCGCGAACGCACCGCGCGACTCCGCCTGGCCGGCAGTCTTCGCTCTCGGTGTGGCACTCACGCTCCTCGGACTCGCCACTGTGCCCGTGGTGTTCCTGCTCGGACTCGTGGCGATGCTCGCCGGCGGGACCGAGTGGCTCATCGGCAACTGGGCCGACCGCGCGTCGGTCGACCCGGTGTTCAACAACGAGCGCGTGCGGGCAAAGGCCATCGGTCCGCTCGAGTACCCCGTGGCCGGGGCACTCGTGCTCGGCGTGATGGCGTACCTGTTCTCCCGCGTGATGCTGAGTGTCTCGAAGGACGCCGGCGCCGTCCTCTTCATCGTTGCGGCGTCCGCAATCGTGACCGTCGGTTTCCTTGCAGGTTTCCGGCCGAGCTTCAGGGGCCGGGCGCTGGCATCGGTCGTCACCCTTGGCGCCATCGTGCTACTCGGGGCAGGGGTCACCACCGGGATCATCGGTGAGCGCGAGCAGCTGGCGGAGGCGAGCCGCGAGGACTTCTACACCGTGCACCACCGCGAGTGCGGTGAGGAAAAGGGTGAGCACTACGACCACCATGCGAACAACAAGGTGAACCTGAGGTCCGCGGTGCTTGCCACCGTGTACGTCGAGGACGGCAAGGTGTTCGCCCGGGAGATCGGTCTCGACACCAAGCTGAACAAGATCACCGTGCAGCGCTCGAACGACACGAACATCCTGTTCCGCAATCTCGACGAGAAGGACCACCGCATGGTGATCCACCTCGGTGAGGAGAAGGTTGCCGAGACGGGAGTGGTCGAGAAGCTCGAGAACTGCACGCAGCTCACCGGCAAGAACCAGGAGAACCTGCTCACGGTGAGGATCGCCAAGCCCTCGATCGCCACGAAGGACGGCTACTTGATCACCGTGCCGGGTGCCGAGGGTGAGATCGAGGTGGTGGTGCCGTGATGAGCCGTGGAACGAACACGACTGGAGTAGCCGTGGAAAAGCAGAACATCCCTGCCCGTGCCGGGAAGGCGCCGAGGCGCGCCGCGGCGGTTGCGACACTCGGCTTCTTCCTCACGGGTTGCGCGCGCAATGCCCCGCAGGACGTCTTCCAGCCGAAGGGTCCGAATGCGACCGACATCAACAACCTCCAGTTGCTGGTGTTCCCGCTGGCGGGCATTGTCGGTGTGATCGTGCTCGCGCTCGCCACGTACATCTTCCTGAAGTTCCGCGACAAGGGCCAGCCCATCCCGAGCCAGGCCCACGGCAAGCCGGTGGTCGAGATCACGCTCACCGTGGTGCCGGCACTGATCCTCGCGATTGTCGGCGTGTTCACCACCCGCACCATCTTCGATCTCGCAGAGACCAAGGACACCGAGATGGTCATCAACGTCACCGGCCAGCAGTGGTGGTGGGAGTACGACTACCCGGCGCAGGACGCATTCGGGATCAAGACGCCGATCATCACCAGCGGCCAGTTGGTGATGCCCGTGGGCACGAAGGTGCTCCTGCGCGAGACCAGCCGGGATGTGATCCACAGTTACTGGATCCCCGCGCTGAACGGCAAGAAGGACGCAGTGCCGGGAAGAATCAACCTGCTGCGCCTCGAGGCCGACAAGCCCGGAATCTATGCCGGTCAGTGCACCGAGTTCTGCGGACTCTCGCACGCGAACATGCGCATGGAGGCCGTCGCCCTCTCCAAGGAGGACTTCGCGAAGTGGGTGGCCAACCAGCAGAAGCCGTACGCAAAGCCGGCCGCCGACACAGAAGCAGCCGCGGGTGAGACCGTGTTCATGAACCAGTGCGTGCGCTGCCACCAGGTGAATGGAATGAAGCGCGACGACGGCACGCCGGTGATCGCCGCGCCCGACGAGAACGTGTACTCGGGGGCCGCACCGAACCTGTCGCACCTGATGACCCGCAACACATTCGCCGGCGCCATGTTCGACCTCCTCAAGGACGAGTGCCGCAGTGATGTGTGGTCGGCGAAGTCCGACGAGTTCGGGGCCAAGTACCTGGAGGGCGTGTCCAAGGACTGTCTGAACGAGACCGACCTCCGAGCGTGGCTGCGCAACGCGCCGGCCATGAAGCCGATGTACGCGGACCCGGCGAAACTCGGGGCCTCCGACGGCAAGTACCGCGGCATGCCCAACCTCGGCCTCACCGAGGACGACATCGACAAGCTCGTTGCCTACCTTCTCACCCTGAAGTGACCGGAGAATCCCATGGCGATCATTGAAAGACCATCCACCGGGGCGGCGGTCCCCGCACTCGCAACCCCGAGCGCCTCGCTCGGGGCGCTGAAGCGACCGGCGACGGCCACCGGCTGGAAGTCGTGGCTCTTCACCGTCGACCACAAGAAGATCGGCATCATGTACGGCGTCGTCGCGATGTTCTTCTTCATCGTGGCCGGGGTCGAGGCACTCCTCATCCGGCTCCAGCTGGCGGCACCGAACGGCAAGATCCTGAATGCCGACGTGTACAACCAGATGTTCACGATGCACGGAACCACCATGGTGTTCCTCTTTGCCATGCCGATGGCGGCCGCGTTCGCCAACTACTTCCTGCCCCTGCAGATCGGTGCCCGCGACGTTGCATTCCCGCGCCTGAACGCCTTGTCCCTGTGGTTGCTGGTTATCGGCGGCATCGTGCTGAACATGGCATGGTTCCTCGGCGGCGCCGCCGACGGTGGCTGGTTCATGTACGCACCGAACTCGGGTCCGGTGTTCTCGCCCTCGAACGGTGTGGACTTCTGGGTGGTCGGCCTGCAGATAGCCGGCATCGCCTCGCTGATCGGTTCCATCAACCTGATCGTTACCGTGCTGAACATGCGCGCACCGGGCATGACATTCATGAAGATGCCGGTGTTCACATGGATGATCCTGGTGGTGCAGTTCCTGCTCGTGTTCTCGCTGCCGGTCATCACGGTGGCACTCGTGCTGCTGATGTTCCAGCGGGAGTTCGGGGCCACGTTCTTCGATGCGGCGGCCGGCGGTGACCCGCTTCTGTGGCAGCACCTGTTCTGGATCTTCGGGCACCCCGAGGTGTACGTGCTGATTCTCCCTGCCTTCGGGATCATCTCCGAGGTTCTGCCCACGTTCGCCCGCAAACCGCTGTTCGGGTACCCGTTCGTGGTGTTCTCCGGCGCGGCCATCGGTCTCGTGGGCTTCGGTGTGTGGGCCCACCACATGTTCGCCTCCGGTCTCGGACCGGTGTCGGTGGCGGTGTTCTCCGTTGCCACCATGGCAATCGCCATTCCCACCGGTGTGAAGATCTTCAACTGGCTGCTCACCATGTGGGGCGGCAAGATCTGGTACACGACGGCGATGAAGTTCGCCATCGGACTGGTGATCCTGTTCACCATGGGCGGGCTGTCCGGGGTCACGCACTCCGTGGCACCATCCGACACACAGCAGACGGACACCTACTACATCGTGGCGCACTTCCACTACGTGCTCTTCGGCGGCATGGTGTTCGGTCTGTTCTCCGGCTTCTACTACTGGTGGCCGAAGGTGTTCAACAGGTTGCTGAACGAGCGCCTCGGGTCGTGGAACTTCTGGCTCATGTTCGTGGGAATGAACCTGACGTTCGGGCCCATGCACATCCTCGGTCTACAGGGCCAGCCCCGCCGCATGTACCAGTGGACGGAGCAGCGCGCGGGAGAGGGTTTCTTCAACCTCGCGTTCTGGAATCTCGTCGCGTCGATCGGCTCGTTCATCCTCGCGACGGGTGTGCTCGTCTTCCTGATCAACGTGTTCGTCACGTGGCGGAAGGGCGAGGAGGCGCCGCTCGACCCGTGGGACGGACGCACCCTTGAGTGGATCACCACGAGCCCGCCGAAGGCCCACAACTTCGACCGCATCCCTGTTGTGCACCACCTGGACGAGTTCTTCCACCGGAAGTACGAGGAGGACACCGCCACGCACACGATGCGTCGCGTTGCGGACGGTGCCGACCTCGTGCGCGCCGAGGAGGCCGCCGCCGACAAGCACATCCATCTCCCCGGGCCGTCGTACTGGCCGCTGGTGCTCGCCGCCGGCATCGGTGTGCTCGGTCTCGGCACGATCTACGGCATCCCGATCATGGTCGTGGGCGGCGCGATGATTCTTCTCGGGTCGTACGGATGGGTGCTCGAGCCCTCCGTGGTCGACGACTCCGAGCTCGACCCGCCGTCGTCCGACGGCAGCACGAAGGAGATTGCCCCCCGTGGCTGACGTCGCCGTCCACACCGACCATGGCGCAGACCATGGCCACCACACATCCACCGGCCTGTCGAACAACAAGCTGGCGATGTGGCTCTTCCTCGGGTCCGAGTGCCTCCTGTTCGGCGGCCTGATCTCCACCTACATGCTGTACCGCGGACGCGTGTCCGACGGTCCGCACCCCTCGGCCATATACGACATCCCGTTCACCTCGGTCAGCAGCTTCGTGCTGCTGATGTCGTCGCTCACCATGGTGCTTGCGGTGTCGTCGGCGCAGCGCGGCGACGACAAGAAGACGAACCTGTGGCTGCTGGTCACGGCACTCCTCGGCAGCACGTTCATCGGCGGTCAGGTGTACGAGTTCACGGCGTTCTACAGGGAGGGTCTGGGCTTCACCACCAGCCTGTTCGGCTCCAGCTTCTACTCGCTCACCGGATTCCACGGTGTCCACGTGTCGGTCGGTGTGATCCTGCTGCTGTCCCTCATGGGCATCATCAAGAAGAACCGCGTCACGGGCACAAAGTCTGAGGTTGTCGAGCTGATCGGTCTCTACTGGCACTTCGTCGACATCGTGTGGATCGTGATCTTCACGCTGGTGTACCTGATTCCCGCCTGACCAAAGGAACCGAGATGAGCGCACAGACCGAGCAGCACACCGAGAAGCACGGGGACGGGCACGAGCACGGCCTCACTGATGCCGGCTACATCAAGATCGCCCTCATCCTCGCGGCCATCACCGCGCTCGAGGTGTCGACCTACTATGTGGACTTCGGCCCATTGTTCATGCCCTCGCTCATGATCATGATGGTCGTGAAGTTCGTGATGGTGGTGTCGTACTTCATGCACCTGAAGTTCGACAACCGCATCTTCAGCCTGCTCTTCTACGTCGGTCTCGGTCTCGCGTTGTTCTGTTACATCGCGGCCCTGGCCACGTTCAAGTTCTTCCTCTAGACGGACGGGGAGCGTCCGCGGATGACCGCCGACGGCTACGACATCTCGCTGAACACGGAGCCGTGGCGCTTCCAGCTGCACCTCGAGATCTGGTTGCTGATCGCTGCCCTCGTGATTGGGTATGTGTACGCGGTGAGGGTGATTGGCCCGAAGGTTGCGCCCGAGGGCCGCATCGTCACGCGGCGCCAGGTGTGGACCTTCGCGTTCATGATCACCCTGCTGTGGCTGTCGAGTGACTGGCCGATGCACGACATCGCCGAGGAGTACCTGTACTCGGTGCACATGATCCAGCACATGAGCCTGACCATGTTCGTGCCCCCACTCGCCCTGCTGGCCACTCCCGAGTGGCTGTTCCGCATCATCCTGGGTGAGGGCCGCGTGAAGCGTGCCGCACGGTTCCTCGTGAGGCCGGCGGCCGCCGCACTCGTCTACAACCTCATGGTCATGGGCTCGCATGTCCCGCAGGTGGTGAACCTCAGCGCCACCAACGGTCCGGTGCACTATCTCGTTCACGTGCTGCTGGTGACCTCGGCGTTCGTGCTGTGGATCCCCGTGTGCGGTCCCGCCCGGGAGTGGAGGGTGAGCGACGGGGCAAAGATGATCTACCTCTTCGCCATGTCACTCGTCCCCACCATCCCCGCGGGCTGGCTGACGTTTGCCGAGGGTCCCGTGTACAGGCATTACGACACCCCCGTGCGTGTGTGGGGCGTGAGCGTGATCTCCGACCAGCAGGCCGCCGGCGGGATCATGAAGCTCGGTGGCTCGGTGTTCATGTGGGGCGTCATCATCTTCATCTTCTTCAGGCGGTTCATGGCCGGCTTCTACAGCCAGCAGTCGTACAGCCGGGGGAACCGCATGCCCGATGCCGAGGTCACCGGCACCGACGAGCCGCTCACGTTCTCCGAGGTGGAGGCCGCGTTCAACCGCACGCGTCCCGCCCCCGAGAACCCGCACACCACGGCGTGACCGGCACACCCTTTGCCGTCGTCGACATGCCGACGGACGGAGCGTTGCGGCGCATGGTGGCCCGGTGGCTGCTGGACGAATGGCCCCACCTCTTCCCCGACGACACGGAGCAGTGGTACCTCGACGTGTGGGCGCAGGCAGATCTCGCAGGGGACGGGGCACCGCACGCGGTCGTGGCGGTGCTGGACGACGAGGTGATCGGCACCGCGTCGATGGTGCCCGATGACGAGCTTCCCGGTGCACCCGAGCCGGGGCCGTGGCTGGCGGCAGTGTGGGTGCATCCGCGGCACCGCGGCGTCGGCGCGGGCCGCGCCATGGTGCGCGAGCTCATGCGTCGTGCCGCGGGGCCGTTGTGGCTCTACACCGAGAGCGAGGCCGGCTGGTACGCATCGATGGGGTGGACCCGTGTGCGGGAGGACTCACTGAACGGTCACGCAGTGACCGTGATGACCTGGCGGCCCTAGTGCCAGCGGAAGAGGCGTGCGGCGGCAACAGGCGCCGCAACCGCCCACACGGTGAGCACCACCCACGATGACCCCGGCTGGTGGCCCACACCGGTGAGCGCGTCACGCAGCACATCGGCGAGCGCGGCGGAGGGAAGCACCCCGGCCACGGTGCGCAGCGGACCGGGCAGCGACGTGAGCGGGATCATCATTCCCCCGAGGAGCAGGAGCACCAGGTACAGCCCGTTCTGGGCGGCCAGGTTGATCTCCCCCCGCAGACGGCCCGCGAGCGTGAGCCCGACACCCGCGAATGCCGACGTGCCGAGTGCAACGGCGGGCACCGCAAGCAGCACCGTGCCCCCGGGCTGCCACCCGAGCGCGAGGCCGAGCGGCAGGAGCACCGCGAGCTGGAGCAGCTCGACGACCAGCACCGAGAGCATCTTCGCCGTGATCAGCTCGCCCCGCGTGAGGGGTGTGGCGCCGAGCCGCTTGAGCACCAGGTACGTGCGCTCGAAACCCGTGGCGATGCCGAGGCTCACCATGGCGGTGGACATCACCGCGAGTGCCACGACTCCCGGGAGGAGGAAGTCGGCTGGTTCCTGGCCGGCCGACGGGAGGACATCCACCGTGGAGAAGAACACCAGCAGAAGAACCGGGATGACGAGGGTGAGCAACAGCTGCTCTCCGTTGCGGAGGACCAGCATCACCTCGGAACGCAACTGTGCTGTCGTGCGCCTCATGCCCCGCCCCCGGTGATGCGTCTGTAGGCGTCCTCGAGGTTCTCGCGTCCGGCGTCCAGCCCGTCGAGCGGGTGCGACCGTTCCATCAACCACGTGGTGAGGGCCGACACCATGTGGGGCGTGCCCGGGGCATCAACCTCGTAGGCGCCGTTGCCCCGCGGGTTCACGCCGTGGCCCAGATGGGCCGACAGCGTGACGGTGTCGAGGCCGGGTGCAGAGACAAATCGCACCGTGGTGCGCTGCAGCAGGAGCGACTGCACGGGCCCGTGCGCCACCACGTGCCCGGAACGGAACATCACGGCGTTGTCGGACACCTTCTCCGCCTCGGCAAGTTCGTGGCTGGCGAGAACCACCGTGCATCCGTCATCAGCGAGGCGGCGGACGACCGAGCGGATGAGGTCGCGTCCGTCGACGTCGACACCGCTGGTGGGTTCGTCGAGGAAGGCGACGTCGGGCCGTGCCGCGAGTGCGAGTGCGAGCGACACCCTCTGCTGTTCGCCGCCCGAGAGACGCCGCCATGTCGACCCGGCCCGGTGCGCGAGGCCCACCTGCTCCACCAGGTCGTCTGCGTTCATGCCGCGGTCGTGCAGCGAACAGTGGTGTGCGATCACGTCGCGCACCCGCGCACCCGGGTACACACCGCCCGACTGCAGCATCACACCCATGCGCGAGACCAGTTCGCGCCTCCCCGAGACGGGGTCGAGACCGAGCACCGCAACATGCCCGGAGTCCGCCCGACGGAAGCCCTCGCACACCTCGATGGTGCTGGTCTTTCCGGCACCGTTCGGCCCGAGGACCGCGGTGACCTCACCGACGGGGGCGACGAACGAGGCCCCCTCGACCGCAACCGTGCCGCCGTAGCGCACCGTGAGGTTCTCGACCACGACTCCGTTCACGCTGCTCAACGCTACGGTGAAACGACACGGTCGCCGAAAGCGGTGACGGATAGCCTGAGAAGGCCGTGATCGACGTTCGTCTGCTCCGCTCCGACCCGGGTTCCGTGAGGCTGGCTCTTGCGCGTCGCGGCAAGCCCGACGTGCTCGCCCAGCTGGACGAGGCCGAGCGGCACGACGCGCGGCTGCGGGAGATCACGGTGCAGCGCGACACCATCCGGGCCGGGGTGAATGACCTCTCGAAGCAGGTGGGTGGCCTGCGTCGTGAGGGGAGGGCGGAGGAGGCCGAGGCGCTCCAGGCCGAGAGCAGGGCACTCGGCGAGCAGGAGACCGCGCTGTCGGCCGAGGCCGACGGGGTGCAGGACGCCCTGCGCGAGTGCCTGCTGCGGATCCCGAACCTGCCCCATGACGAGGCTCCCGACGGTGCGAATGACACCGACAACCCCGTGGTGAAGGGTCCGATGAACATGCCGGCAACCTTTGCCGACCACCAGCGGGTGCCGCACTGGGAGACCGCCGCAACGCTCGGCATCCTCGACAACGAGCGCGCCGTGAAGATCTCGGGTGCCATGTTCACCATGCAGCGCGGCCTCGGTGCCACGCTGTCGCGTGCACTGTGCCAGTACGCGCTCGACTCCAACGCCGATGCGTTCGAGGAGGTGCGTCCGCCGTCGCTCGTCACCACGGCCACACTCACCGCAACCGGTCAGTTGCCGAAGTTCGCCGACGATGCATACGCCATCGAGCGCGACGACCTGTGGGCCATCCCCACCGCGGAGGTGCCGCTCACCTCGATGTATGCGGGTGAGGTGGTGGATGCGGAGCACCTGCCCATGCGGTTCATGGCCCACACAAGCTGCTACCGGCGTGAGGCGGGTTCCGCCGGCCGTGACACGCGCGGCATGCTGCGCGCGCACGAGTTCGACAAGGTGGAGATCCTCGCGCTGGCCGCGCCGGAGCAGGCCCCCGAACTTCTCGTCGAGCTGCGTGACCGTGCCGAGCGGCTGATCGCCGGCCTCGGCCTGCCGTACCGCATCATCGAGATCTGCACCGGTGACATGGGCCAGAGCCATCACCGCAGTTTCGATCTCGAGGTGTACGCACCCGGTTGTGATGCCTGGCTCGAGGTGAGCAGCGTCAGCTGGTTCAGCGACTACCAGGCGCGCCGCGCCGACATCCGCCTGAAGCGCACCGGACAGAAGGGCACCGAGATCGCGCACACTCTGAACGGTTCTGCGCTCGCCGTGCCGCGGGTGTGGGCCGCAATCTGCGAGAACTTCAGGCAGCCCGACGGCAGCGTGACCGTGCCCGAGGTGCTGCGCCCGTACATGCGCGGTGTCACCGAGATCCGTCCCCGCTGACCCACCATGGGC
>JBJTFB010000127.1:0-8219 GCA_046093205.1 Acidimicrobiales bacterium | reverse complement strand
CGAACCCATTGATTCCGATGTGCTCGTGTGCTCCGACGACGCGGAGGCGACGAGGACAGTGATGGACATCGTCTCCCGCATCCCCGGCTGCAGGCCGCTCGATGCCGGTGAGCTGTCGAACGCCACCGCGATCGAGGCGTTCACGGCGGTGCTGTTGCAGTTGAACGTGCGCTACCGCACCCGGGTCGCACCGAAGCTCACCGGCATCAAGAGGGACCCACGGGCCTGAGCGATGCCGATGCGTCTCTTCGACACGGCGCGTGGTGAGGTCGTCCCGTTCGAGCCGGGGATGCGGGAGACGATGTCCATCACTGTCCTCGTCGCCTCCGCGTCGTCGGAGCACACGAGCACATCGGAATCAATGGGTTCGCCGAGGTGGCCGAGTTCCTTCGCGGGAAGATGGTGGAACGCGGCCACCACCCTGCACCCGGGTATCGCCGCCTGAACGTGGGCTGCCACACTCCCCCGCGGGGGGACGAGGGGCTGGAACTCCCCACCCACCCGCACGAGCGCGTTCGCCATGCTGATCACGATCTTGCCCTGCAGTGTGTCGAGGTGCTCCTGCGCGGTGGTGGCGGCAGAGTCCCACGGTGTCGCGAGAACGACGACGTCGCACATGGCCGCATCGTGGTTGTCACCCGGCACGATCGACAGCACGTGGTCAGGGTGGGCCGCCTTCTGGCCGTCCACGGCCTCCATCGCGCGGTAACGGGAGCGCGAGCCCACGACCACGTCGTATCCCACCGAGGCGAGTCGTGCGCCGAGCGCACTTCCCGCCGGCCCGGTACCGCCGAGTATCCCGATTCGCATCGGGCAGAGCCTTACACACGGGACCCTCCCGAACTACGGTCAGGGACATGGGCCTCCTCGACGGGAAGAGAATCGTTGTCACGGGGGTCCTCACGGATGCCTCGATTGCGTTCAGGGTGGCCCAACTGGCCCAGCGTGAGGGAGCCTCCGTCGTCCTCACGGGGGCAGGACGCGGCCTCTCGCTCACGCAACGCACCGCACGGAAGCTCGACACGCCGGCCGAGGTGTTCGAGTTCGACGTGACGGTGGACGAGCACGTGTCACAGGTGCGCGGACAGGTCGCCTCGACCCTCGGCGGTGTCGACGGCGTGGTGCACTCGATCGGTTTCGCACCGGAAGCGTGCCTCGGGGACGATTTCATGGCGGCGCAGTGGCCTGATGTGGCAGTGGCCGTGCAGGTCTCGGCGTACTCGTTGAAGACACTGGCGGAGGCGTTCCTGCCGCTGATGGGTCGTGGTGCGTCCATCGTCGGAATGGATTTCGACAACACCGTGGCGTGGCCGGCATACAACTGGATGGGTGTCGCGAAGGCTGCCCTCGAGTCCACCAGCCGGTACCTCGCGAAGGAGCTCGGCCCGAGGGGCATCCGCTGCAACCTCGTCGCGGCCGGACCGATCAAGACGATGGCGGCACGTTCCATACCCGGGTTCTCCAAGTTCGAGGACGTGTGGGATGACCGTGCGCCCCTCGGTTGGGACGTCACCGACTCCGAGCCCGTGGCACGCGCCACCCTGGCGCTGCTGTCCGACTGGTTCCCCGCCACCACCGGCGAGATCGTCCATGTCGACGGTGGCTACCACGCAATGGGTGCCTGAGCCGGCCCCACGTGAACAGACTCGCGAACTCCTCCTCCCCGTACCTGCGCCAGCACAGGGGCAACCCCGTGCACTGGTTCGAGTGGGGTGAGGAAGCCTTCGAGGAGGCCCGGCGCACGGGCCGGCCGGTGCTTCTGTCGGTCGGGTACTCCGCATGCCACTGGTGTCACGTGATGGCCCACGAATCGTTCGAGGACGACGAGGTGGCCGCCGTGATGAACAGCCTCTTCGTGAACGTGAAGGTGGACCGCGAGGAACGCCCCGATGTCGATGCGGTCTACATGGACGCGGTGCAGGCCATGACCGGTCGAGGGGGCTGGCCGATGACCGTGTTCCTCACACCCGGGGGCGAGCCGTTCCACGGGGGCACGTACTACCCCCGTGAGACCTTCCTCCGGCTGCTCGCCGCCGTTGACGACGCGTGGCGCACGAAGCAGGACCAGTTGCGCCAGAACGTGGACGCCCTGGTGGAACTGGTGGGCCGCACCGCACGCCTCTCCCCTGCGGACGCCTTCGACACTCCGGTGCTGCGCGAACAGGTGGTGCGGCAGCTCACCGCACGGTTCGACCCCGAGTGGGGCGGGTTCGGTGACGCCCCGAAGTTTCCTTCCACGTTCGCTCTCGAGACCCTTTTGCGCGAGCACCTGCGCACCGGGGATGCGGACCTGCGGCGCGTCGTCACGGTGTCACTGGACTCGATGGCCTGCGGCGGGATGTACGACCACATCGGCGGCGGCTTCGCCCGTTACAGCGTCGACCGGATGTGGCTGGTGCCGCACTTCGAGAAGATGCTGTACGACCAGGCCCTGCTGGCACGCACCTACGTGCGCGCATGGCGCTCGCTCGGCCATCAACGCTGGCACCAGGTGGCCTGCGAGACGATCGACTACGTGCTCGCGTGCATGCGCCACCCGTCGGGCGGCTTCTTCAGTGCCGAGGATGCCGACTCACCCGGGCCGGACGGCCACAACGAGGAGGGCCTGTTCTACACGTGGACCCCCGGCGAGGTCCGCGAAGTGCTCGGCGACTTCACCCACGACGCACTCACCCACTGGGGCATCACCGACGGCGGGAACTTCGAGGGGCGGTCGATACCGAACAGGATCCATGCCCGCCCCGACATCGGCCGGCCCGATGTGATCGAGCGGTGCCGCCGCGCGATGCTCACCGCGCGCGACACCAGGCCGCGTCCCGGCCTCGACGACAAGGTCCTCACGGAATGGAACGCAATGTTCCTCGCCACCCTCGCGGAGGCGGCGATGCTCACGGGCAACGACCGCTGGCGCGCAGCCGCGGTAGCCAACGGTGTGTTCCTGCTCGAGCACCTGCGCGACGGGGACGGGAACTGGAGGCGCAGCTGGCAGGCTGACGCCGAGCCCCGGGCGCGTCACGCCGCCCTCTCCCACGATCTCGCCCATCTGGTGGACGCGTTCACACGTCTGTACGAGCTGACGGGAAACGGGACATGGCTGGACGAGGCCTGCAGGGCCGCCGACACCCTCGTCGCGCGTCATTGGGACGACGTGCACGGCGGTCTCTTCACGGTCGCCGACGACGGGGAGAGACTCGTCGCACGACAGAAGGACATCATGGACAACGCCACTCCGTCGGCGAACTCCACGGCGGCACTTGCGTTCCTGCGTCTTGCACCTCTCGCCGACCGACCCGACCTCGCCGACAGGGCGGCCTCCGTGCTGCGGCTCCTGGCCGGCGTCCTGCCCCAGGCGCCGTCGGCGTTCTGCCATGCGATGCACGCGTTCGAAATGTCCGTCGGGACGACCGAGGTCGTGATCCCGGGGGACAACAGCGAACTGGTTGACGTGTACCGCGAGCAGTGGCGGCCGCACGCGGTGCTCGCCCGTGGGACACCCGGCACCGGCCCGCTGTGGGAGGGACGCGAGGAGGGTCTCGCCTACGTGTGCCGGGGGTCGGTGTGCAGACTGCCGGCAACGGGACCGGAGGCACTCCGCACGCAGCTCACTTCGGCGACACCCACCTGATCACCTCGTCACCCCGCCGACCGCGTCTGCCGGCACTTCGGCCCGGGCGCAAGTCACCCTCTGCGGGGAGGCCCGCGGCAACTGCACCGATCACCTGCACGTCGGGGACGATGCCGAGCGCCGCGCGCACGTCGGCTTCACGTGCCACGGCGAAGAACAGCGCCCCGAGACCCCGGTCGTGCAGGGCGAACAGGAAGGTCATTGCGGCCATCGAGGCATCCACGGTCCAGTACGGCGTGCCCCACGCGTCCTCGCCCGCACCGAGGCCGGTGTGCACCTTGTCCGCCTCGGAGTACCGCCGAACGTACTCGCGCGGGTCGGCGGTGATGACCCCCACGAACGGCGCATCGAGCAGGCCCGGGAACGCGAACCCGTCACGTTGCGGACCAGGCAACGCGGCGTCCCAGTAGAGCGAGGTGTCGTCGCCGAGCGCACCGACCACGTTCCACCCCTGCGTCTTGCCGGCGCTCGGCGAGCGGACGGCAAGCGAGAGACACTCCTCGATGATCCCCGGGTCGATCGGCGCGCGCGAGAAGGCCCGAGTCATGCGCCGCGAGCGGACGAGGTCGCCGAAATCCACCCCAGGCCCTCCGGTGCTCGCGGCGGCCCGGGCTCAGGCCCGTGACCCGAGTTTCACGAGACTCTCGGCCATTGTCCAGCCGTGGACGATCAGCACACCCCGCCCCTTGCCGCGTTCACGTTCGTGAACAGCGATGCCTTGTCGGCAGGGATCTTGTCGGGCTTCGAGGATTCATGGTCGATGAAGCCGGACTGCCCCTTCTCGCGCACCACGAACGACTGCTCGTCGTAGGTGGCATCCACACCGAACCGCTTGGCGAGACGCCGGCCCCACGCGCGCTCCTCACCGACGGCCCTGTGACCGTTGCGCGGGATCATCTCGGTGAGTGACTTGAACGCCTCGAGCCCGTCCGCACTGCGCAGCCGGGAACCAACGACGACGTCCTCGTCCGGGAACGCCATCAGCGCCCGGTGGTAGGCCTCCCCCATGAGGCCCTTCAACACCTGGTCCCGCTTGGTGGAGCGCTTCACCGTCAGGAGCCCGATCAACACACACGGTGTGCCGCCGATGCGCTCGAGGGTGGAGAACATGACCCCGTGAAGCTTGCCGTCGAGGCGGGCCAGCGTGCAGAGCACCCAGTCCTCCCTTGCCTTGGTCAGTAGTTCGGCGCCGAACGATCCCCCGATACCGGCCATTTCCTCGATCTGGGCGTCAGTGAGTGCACTGCTGTCCTGTGTGTTGACTTCCAACGTCATCGAACTGCACTCCTCTCCAGACCCTCAATCGGCGTTGCGAACGGCACACATTCTGCCAAATGCGGCGCGTCCCGCCGCCATCGAGGGTTCTCAGATGATTTTCACGGCATTTGCGCCGAAGTTGACCCTCAGCGGGCCGATGACCTTGTCGACGTCCACCATGTGGCGCTCACCCGCGTCGAACACGATCCCGGTGGAGAGACTGATCTTCACGGGGGACATGCCCGGGTAGTCGGCGATGATGCCGCGAAGCGTCGTGAGATTGTCCTGGGAGAAGCCCTGTGGGAGCGTGACCAGGACCTCGGGCACGCGCTGGTCGAGGTCCTCGATGAGTTCGATTCGCTGCGCGGTGAAACTGGAGCGTTCGTCCGACCTGTTCAGCCGGCCGGCCACCGTGACGATGACGTCATCGGCCAGGAGATGCCCGTACTGCGCGAGCGTGCGTGCGAACACGGTGATCTCGATGGCGGCCTCGAGGTCCTCGAGGACCAGTGTGGCCATCTGGTCTCCCTTGCGGGTGAAACGACGGGAGAGATTCGTGACCACACCGCCGATGGTGACCATTCCCTCGCCCCGGCCCTCGAGATCGGCAATGGATGACTCCACCCGCCGGCGCAGTGCCGACTCGAACCCCGCGAGCGGGTGGTCGGACACGTAGAGCCCGAGCATCTCCTTCTCGTGGCGCAGCTGGTCGGTCTTGCCGAACGTCTCGGCCGGGATTCCGATGCGGTCGGACCACGACCCGTCGTCACCGTCGCCCATCTCGCCGAAGAGCGACATCACCCCCCTGTCCCTCTCGCGCTTGGCCGAGATCGCGGCATCGATGATGGCTTCATGGACGAGCAGGAGCCCCTTGCGCGGGTGTCCGAGAACGTCGAACGCCCCCGACTTGATGAGGGACTCCACCGCACGCTTGTTGAGGGCCTGGTCGGGCACGCGGTCGCAGAAGTCGTGGAACGACACGAACGGGCCGTTCGCATCCCTCTCCTCGAGGATCAGCGACACCAGGCCCTCGCCCACGTTGCGCACGGCGGAGAGCCCGAAGAGGATCGTGCGCTGTCCGGTCTCGGTGACCGCGGTGAAGTCGGACTGACTGCGGTTGATGTCAGGCGTGAGCACTGTGATGCCGAACGACCGTGCGTCGGCGAGGAACACCGGCATCTTGTCGTAGTTGCCCTTCACCGAGGTGAGCAGGCATGCGAGGTACTCGACAGGGTGGTGTGCCTTCAGGTACGCGGTCTGGTAGCTGATGAGGCCGTAGCCGAACGTGTGGCTCTTGTTGAACGCGTAGTCCGCGAAGTTGCGGATCACGCCGAACAACTGCTCCCCGAGAGCGCGTCCGTACCCGGTGCGTTCGCAACCCTCGATGAAGACGGCCTCCTCGCGCTCCATCGCCTTCACGTCCTTCTTCCCGCACGCCTTGCGCAGGTTGTCGGCCTGCGCGAGGTCGTAGCCGGCGAAGCGCTGGGCCACGCGCATCATGCTCTCCTGGTACACCATCAGGCCGAAGGTGTCGTGCAGGAGGTCCTTCGCCTCCGGGTGGAAGTACTCGGGCTCCCGGCGGTTGTTCTTGTAGTCCGCGTACAGGTTGTGCATGTTGACGCTCATCGGACCCGGCCGGTACAGCGCGAGGACCGCACTGACGTCCTCGAACGAGGTGGGCCTCATGGAACGCAGCAGGCTGCGCATCGGGCCGGACTCCAGCTGGAACACACCGATCGTCTCGCCGCGGCCGAGCAGGTCGAAGGTCGCCCGGTCATCGAGCGGCACGTTGTCGATGTCGAAGGAAGGGTCCTTCAGCCTGATCATCTCGACAGCGTCGGTGATCACGTCGAGGTTGCGCAGACCGAGGAAGTCCATCTTCAGCAGCCCGAGGTCCTCGACCCCGTGCATCTCGTACTGCGTGACGACCGGTGAGTCCTCGGGGTTGCCACCCCCGTCGGGCTTGCGCTGGATGGGCAGGTACTCGGTGAGCGGCTCGGGCGTGATCACCACGGCAGCGGCGTGGATGCCGTCACTGCGCTTCAGGCCCTCCAGACCGCGGGCGACCTCGACGACCTTTGCCGCGACCTCATCCGTGGCGACGAGGTCGCGCAGGCCCTGCGCCTGCAGGTAGCCCTCGAGGTGGGCCTCGTTCTTCTCCAGGCACCACTGCAGCGGCGTGTCACGGCCCTGGTTCAGAGGGGGCATCAACTTCGCGATGCGGTCCCCCACGCCGTACTCGTAACCCAGCACCCGTGCCGCGTCGCGCACCGCGTTCCGCGACTTGATGGTGGAGAAGGTGATGATCTGGGCGACATGGTCGCGGCCGTACTTCTCGGCGGCGTAGCGGATCATCTCGTCGCGGTAGCGGGAGTCAAAGTCCATGTCGATGTCGGGCATGCTGATGCGCGAGGGGTTCAGGAACCTCTCGAACAGCAGGTCGTAGCGCAGCGGGTCGAGCTCCGTGATGCGCAGGCAGTACGCGACCGCGCACCCCGCCGCCGAACCACGGCCGGGGCCGACGCGGATGCTGGATTCCTTTGCATGCCGGATGAGGTCCCACACGATCAGGAAGTAGGAGTCGAACCCCATCTGCGAGATCACGCCGAGTTCGTAAGTGACGCGCTCCACGACGTCGGCCGGAAGCGACTCCCCCCAGCGGGCCCGTGCGCCCTCCCACGTGAGGTGGGCGAGATACTCGGTGTCGGTGGCGAACCCCGCGGGAATCGGGAAAACCGGCAGGTGGTACGTGCCGAGCTCGATGTCGACCGACGCCCTCTCGGCGATCCACAGGGAGTTGTCGCACGACTCGGGGATCTCCCGCCACAACTGGCGCATCTCGGCCGCGGTCTTCAGGTAGTGCTCCGTGCCCTCGAACTTGAACCTGTCGGCATCACGCATGAATGACCCCGTCTGCACACAGAGCAGTGCATCATGGGCCTCGTGGTCGGAGCGCTCGACGTAATGGGAGTCGTTGGTGGCCAGCAGCGGCGCCCCGATGCGCCTCGCGATCTCGACCAACTGGGGGTTGGTGCGGCGCTGGTTCGCGATGCCGTGGTCCTGCAGTTCCACGAACAGGTTGTCGCGGCCGAAAATGTCCTGCAACCGCGACGCGCGCTCGAGAGCCGCCTTCTCGTCCCCGTTCACGAGGGCCTGCAGCACGTGACCCCCGAGGCAGCCGGTGGTGGCGATGAGCCCCGCCGAATGGCGTGCGAGGAGGTCCCAGTCCATCCTCGGCTTGTAGTGGTAACCCTCCATGAACGCGAGGCTCGAGAGCTTGATGAGGTTGCGGTAGCCGGCGGAGCTCTCCGCGAGGAGCGTCAGGTGGTAGTAGAGC
>JBJTFB010000126.1:0-3336 GCA_046093205.1 Acidimicrobiales bacterium | reverse complement strand
ACACGACTGTGCCGACCGCAGAGGGTGCGGAGTTACCGGCGGTGCCCACCCTCCGGATGGAGGAACCCGAACCCGACGACGCGGCGCGGACCGTTGCCGGGCTCGACGAGGCGGTGCTGGCCTCGGCATGGGAGGGTGGGCACCGCCGGCAACTCCGCACCCTCTGCGGTCGGCACAGTCGTGTCACCTTCTCCGCGTGTCGACCAGCCTCGCTCGGCCACGACGTCCTGGAGCCTCTTGTGCATCGTGCGGAACTCGAGGAACTCGAAGAGCCGGCGCGCTGCCTGCAGGTCGGGCCACGGCGAGAGGTTCGGGTAATCGGGGTCGACCGGTACATCGCGGCGAAGCACCATCATTCCTGCATTGCGCCTCACCCGCTCACCGTGCTCGGCAAGGTTCGCCGCCAGCTTCGGCGTCTGGTCCGCCGCTGCGGCGATGACGCCGTCGAGCGTCCCGTACTGGTTGATCAGTTTTGCGGCGGTCTTCTCGCCGACCCCCGGGACTCCGTCGAGGTTGTCGCTGGGGTCGCCGCGCAGGGCCGCGTAGTCGGGGTACTGCGCCGGGGTCACACCGGTCTTCTCCTTGATCCCCGCCTCGTCGTAGATGGAGTACTCGCTCACGCCGCGCTTGTTGTAGAGAACCCGCACGTGCGGGTCGCTCACCAACTGGTACGAGTCCCTGTCACCGGTGACGACGAGCAGGTCGAAGCCGTCCCGCTCCGCGGCCGCCGCCATGGTGGCGATGATGTCGTCACCCTCGAAACCGGGCATCTCCAGCCCGGTGATCCCGAGCACGTCCAGCAGCTCCCGGATGATGCCCATCTGCTCCCGGAGGGACTCCGGGGCCTTCTCACGCTGGGCCTTGTACTCGGGTATCGCCTCGTGACGGAACGTGGGCTCTGGTCGGTCGAACACCACGACGATGCCATCGGGTCTGTGCTCGCGAGCGAGGTTCAGGAGCATCGTGAGGAATCCGAACACCGCGTTGGTGGACTGACCCGACGCATTCGCCATGTCCTCGGGCAGGGCGAAGAACGCGCGGTACGCGAGGGAGTTGCCGTCGAGGGCCATGACCAACACGGCTGGCTGACCTTCCTATTCGGGCCGGAGTTCGCCCGACACCACCATCTCGGCGACTGCGCGCATGGTGGTGCGGTGGTTCATGGCCCCGCGCTGGATGAACCCGTAGGCGTCGGACTCGCTCATGCCGAAGGAATCGATGAGCATGCCCTTCGCGCGGTCGAGCGCCTTTCGGGTCTCGAGCTGCTCACCGAGCACCTCGACCTCGCCATTCAGTGCCTGCATCTCGCGGAACCGGCCGATCGCCACCTCGATTGCGGGGATGAGGTCGCTCTTCTGGAACGGCTTCACGAGATACGCCAGCGCGCCGGCGTCGCGCGCCTCCTCGATGATCTCGCGCTGGGAGAACGCGGTGAGCACGAGAACGCCGCAGATGCGGTCCTTCGTGATCTGCCTCGCGGCCTCGAGCCCGTCCATGCCGGGCATCTTGATGTCGAGCACCGCGATGTCGGGCCTCAGTTCGCGCACGAGGTCGACCGCCTTGTCACCGCGACCGGTCTCGCCCACGACGTCGTAGCCCTCCTCCTCGAGGGTCTCCTTCAGGTCGAGACGGATGATTGCCTCGTCCTCGGCGATCACGACACGGATGGTCATTGGGTGGGGTCCTTCAGTCGGTCCAGCAGTTCGTCCATTCTTGCCGTCAGGTCGGCCCTGAGCGCGATCAGTTCGCTGCGGTGCCGTCCCATGGCGTCCGCATGTCGCCGCGCCTCGCGGTGCTCGTGCTCGGCAGCCGGGGTCTCCGACACGAGCGCGCGGAGGGAGAGGTCATCGGCATCGGTGGCGAGCTGGCTGTACTGGTCCTCGACGATCCGCAGTTCCTCCTGCACCTCTTTCAACCTGGCCGAGACCTGCGCGAGACGACGCTTCAGCAGCCGGTGACCCATCGTGTGGAGTGTATGAAGCGCCTGGGTGCCCGAGGTGGGACTCGAACCCACACGCCCTTTCGGACAACGGATTTTGAGTCCGTCGCGTCTGCCGTTCCGCCACTCGGGCCAGGGCGCGTCATGGTACCGCTGACGCGACGCGCACTACCCGGGGGTAACTCCGGGTCGCCGAAAGGACGGGAACTAGTGTCATTTCGCCATGCTCGCTTTCACATTCCCCGGCCAGGGGTCCCAACGTCCCGGGATGGGACGGCCCTGGGAGGGCCACGAGAGCTGGGAACTCGTCGCCGACGCCTCGGAGGTATCGGGACGCGACGTGGCCCGTCTGCTGCTGGATGCCGACGCAGAGGAGTTGAAGGACACCCGAAACGCTCAGCTCACCACATTCGTCTCCAGCCTGATGGTTCTCGACGCCGTCGAGCGTCTCGGAATCGAGCCGAGCTTCTGCGCGGGCCACAGCCTGGGTGAGTACACAGCCCTCACCGCCACCGGTGCGCTGTCGTTCGAGGACGGTGTGCGTCTCGTGGTGGAGAGAGCCGACGCGATGCATGAGGCCGGGACGGTGAGCCCGGGCACCATGGCCGCGGTGCTCGGCCTCGACGACGACCAGGTGGAAGTCGCTTGCCGGCTCGCCGACAGCGACGTGTGGGTTGCGAACTTCAACGCCCCGGGCCAGGTCGTCATCGCCGGTTCGATCGACGGCGTAGAGGCCGCAGGTCGGCATGCGAAGGAACTCGGTGCGAAACGGGTGATGCCCCTGCAGGTGTCGGGCGCGTTCCACACCCCGTACATGACCGCCGCTCGTGAGCGTCTGCGGGCCGCAATCGCGCTTGCGTCGCCCCGCGACACGGAGGTGCCCGTGGTGTCCAACGTGGATGCGCAGCCGCACGCCACCGGCGAGGAGTGGTCGGCCCTCCTGTCGGCACAGTTGTCCAGCCCCGTTCGCTGGAAGCACTGTCTCCTCTCGCTCGCCGATGCAGGGGTCTCGGGCTTCGTCGAGCTCGGTCCGGGCGGCGTGCTCACCGGCATGGCCAAGCGCACGGTGGAGTCCCTGCGCACGATCAGCGTCGCGACCCCCGACGAACTCGACCGGCTCATCGAGTGGGTGGGCTCCCCTGCCCCTGTCACGCCGGTGCAGCACGAGGGCGAGCACCTCTTCGCCGTCGAGAGGCTCGTGGTCAGCCCGTCGGCAGGCGTGTTCGTGCCGGTCGGAGACGTGTCGGCGGGAACGGTGATTGAGGTGGGTCAGTTGCTCGGGCATGTCGGCGATGCCGAGGTGCGCTCACCGTTCGCCGGCAGGGTCGAGAACTACATCGCGGTTGAGGGCGAGCGCGTCACCGCGCGCCAGCCAATCGCCTGGCTGAGAACACACT
>JBJTFB010000125.1:0-4954 GCA_046093205.1 Acidimicrobiales bacterium | reverse complement strand
CGCCGATCGTGGCAACCACGGCACCCATGGACTGGGTGGCGAGCTTGCCGGTCTCGAATGTGAGGGTCTTGTCGGTGCCCGAAACGGGGCCCGACACGCGGATGGCGTCAGCCATGTGGATACTTCCTTTGTGTCAACGGGCCGGCACCCTGCCGGCCCGTGTGTTGGATGCATCCGCCGGATCGTCATGCCGGTTCCCAGTGGAGGGACCCGCCCCGTGTGGCACGGAGCCCTCCACTGACAACCGACAGCTTCTGTGAACCTGCGGGTGCCTTGTTGGGTGCGTCCCGGCGGGAGCCGGGGTCACCACTTTCTGATTATCCCCGACCACGGCCGGGGAAACGCGCTTATCGGCGCAGACCGAGCTTGGCCACGAGCTCGCGGTACCGGGCGATGTCCCGGTCGCGGACGTAGTCGAGCATGCGGCGGCGGCGACCGACCAGCATCAGGAGGCCACGACGGCTGTGGTGGTCCTTCGGGTGCGTCTTCAGGTGCTCCGTGAGGTGGTTGATGCGCTCGGTGACGAGTGCAATCTGCACGTCGGGAGAACCGGTGTCGGTTCCATGCTTGCCGTATTCGGCGACGGTGTCCTTCTTGGACATGGGATCCTTCTTTCCGAAAGGGTCACGCCCCCGAGGTTGTCGGGTGGCATCTCGTGTGCGCCGGGGCCCACACGGACTCTTGGAGGCTATGTGCAGGGTGGGGGTGTTCCAACCCCCTCGGTGCCCCGGAGCCCGTCCTCGTTAGTCTCGGGGCCATGTTCACGGGAATCGTGGAGGAACTGGGCCGTGTCGAGGCCAGGAACGGTGCCCGTCTGCGCATCGGGGCCCGCGCCGTGCTCGAGGGCTCCGGCATGGGGGCCTCGATTGCCGTGAACGGCTGTTGTCTCACCCTCGTGGCTTCCGGGAACGACTGGTGGGAGACCGACGTGAGCGACGAGACCTTCTCGCGCACGAACCTCGGCTCCCTCTCGGCCGGTGACCCCGTGAACCTCGAGCGGCCGATGGCACTCGGCGAGCGGCTGGGGGGTCATCTGGTGCTCGGGCACGTGGACACCGTGGGTGAGGTCGTCGCGCCGGCACCCGGTCTCGTGGTGCGTCTCCCCCGCGACCTCATGCGCTACCTGGTGGAGAAGGGTTCGGTCACCGTCGACGGGATCAGCCTCACGTGCTTCAACCTCACCGACGACACCTTCGAGGTTGCCGTGATCCCCCACACGATGGAGGTCACCACTCTCGGGTCGAGAAGGGCTGGCGACCGCGTGAACATCGAGATGGACGTGCTGGCGAAGCACGTCGAGCGACTGATGTCGAGGGACTGAAAGTGGCATCACTCGAAGACCTCCGCCGGGAGATCGACTCGATCGACACCGCGATCGTGGAACTCCTCGCGCGCCGCCTGCAGGTGTGCGGCGACGTGGCCGAGATCAAGTCGCAGACGGGGTCCGACGTGATCCAGCCGGCACGGGTGCGCGAGGTGCTGGCAACGAGACGCCAGTGGGCCATCGACCGTGGCGTCGATGCCGACTTCGCCGAGCAGATCTTCCGCACGCTGCTCGCCGAGACCCACCGCATCGAGGTCGCCGGCGCACGACCCGATGCCGCGCCGGCGAAACAGGCCGGCAGCGACGCCCGGTCCGCGCTCGACACCGTCGCGTGCCGCATCGACCACGTGGTGGTGGCGGTCGACGACCTCGAGGCCGCGACGGCGTCATTCACCGGCCTCGGTTTCCGCGTGGAGGCCACGCCCGACCCTGCCGTGCGTTCGGCCGAGGCCGGCGGGGTCCAGGTGGTGCTCGTGGGGCCCGACCACAGCGCGGCTGTGCGCGAGCAGCTGGCCCGCCACGGAAGCGGGGTGCAGCACATCGCGATCGAGGTGCTGAACGCTTCCTTCACCCGCGATGCACTCGATGCAGCGGGGGTCCCGAGGCTCACCGACGTGGTGGTGGATGCGGACGGCCACGAGCAGGTGTTCGCGGTGCACGACGCCGCCACAGGAGTCCAGCTGAGCTTTATCAGCCGCACCGGCCACCGTGTGCCTATGGGTGCCGAGAACGTGTCGGCAATGTTCCGGGCGCTCTCGGACAGTGACTCCCAGTAGCCGCAGCGGTACAGTGACGGTGCGCGGCTGACACAGGCGCGGGGGTTCTCTAGCTCTTCCCCCTCGTCCGGCCGGCACTGGCACAACCGAACCGTCACGCACACCAGAGAGGTGCCGTCTTGTCACGCCAGTACGCGCGCGAAGAGCTGAATGCCGACCATCCCGTCGACCCGACCCTGCGGGAGTACCTGCTGACCGCCCCCCTCGGGGACATCCTCGACGGTGCACGCGCGGTCCGCGACGGGGCGCACGGGACACGCATCACCTACTCGCCGAAGGTGTTCATCCCCCTCACGATGCTGTGCCGCGACAAGTGCGGCTACTGCACGTTCGCGCAGCCGCCCGCACGGCTCGAGAAGCCGTACCTCACGGCCGACGACGTGCTCGCCATCGCACGCAACGGGGCACGCAATGGCTGCCACGAGGCACTCTTCACCCTCGGCGAGCGGCCGGAGCTGCGCTACGAGGTTGCCGCCGACTGGCTGCGCGCCAACGGATACGACTCCACGGTGCACGACCTGCACGACATGGCGGGGCTGGTGCTGAGGGAGACCGGGTTGCTGCCGCACGCGAACGCCGGCGCGCTGTACGGGGACGAGCTCTCCATGCTGCGCCGTGTCTCCCCCTCGCAGGGGATGATGCTCGAGACACTCCGCGACGATCTCGAGTGCCACCGCGGGGCCCCCGACAAGGAGCCACAGCGACGCATCGACACGCTGTGCACGGCCGGGGAACTGCGCATCCCGTTCACCTCGGGCATCCTCGTGGGCATCGGGGAGAACCGCGGGGACCGACTCGACGCACTCGGGTTGCTGGCCGCCGCACATGCGAGATGGGGACACCTGCAGGAGGTCATCGTGCAGAACTTCCTCCCGAAGGCCGGCACCGCGATGCACCGCGCGAAGCCCTGCCCGGAGGACGAGTACCTGTGGTCGATCGCCGCCGCCCGTCTGCTCCTGCCCGCCGGTGTGCACCTGCAGGCGCCGCCGAACCTGAGCGACGACTTCGGGGTCCTTCTCGATGCCGGCATCGACGACTGGGGCGGTGTCTCCCCCGTCACCGCCGACCACGTGAACCCGGAGCGACCGTGGCCGGCGCTCGACATCCTGCGCCGTGTCACCGAGGACCGCGGGTTCGCACTGGCACCGCGCCTCACCATCTACCCCGAGTACGCATCGCATCCCGACGAATGGCTGGACGAGGCACTGCGGTTCCCGGTGCTCGACCGCAGCGACGCGGAGAGCCTCGGCCGCGACGACCCGGGTGCGGTGTGGCCCGAGAAGGTCACGGCCGCTGACGTGGTGCACGACGGCGCCGAGGTGGTGCTGGTGGGACACAAGTCGACGCAGTGGTACTCCGGTGCGAACGTGCGCCCGCCATCGCTCGTGCCGCACCCGCGTCCGCACGCGCGCGGCCGCATCGCCGAGATCATCGAGGGGCACCGCGCGGGCCAGGAGGTCGGCCACGACGAGATCGTCGCGTTGTTCGCTGCACGCGGGCCGGAAGTGGGTGCCGTCGCCGACTATGCGGATGAGCTGCGCTTCGGGACCGTGGGCGACACCGTCACGTGGGTGCACAACCGCAACATCAACTACACCAACGTGTGCACATACAAGTGCCGGTTCTGCGGCTTCTCGAAGGGGCCGTTGTCACTCAACCTGCGCGGCACCCCATACCTGCTCACGCTCGATGACATCGCCGACCGTGCGGTGGAGGCAGCAGCGCTCGGCGCCACCGAGGTCACCCTGCAGGGTGGCATCCACCCCGACTTTGACGGCGACTACTACATCGACGTCACCCGTGCAGTGAAGAGTGCCGTGCCCGACATGCACGTGCACGGATTCACGGCACTCGAGGTCACCGAGGGCGCGAGGCGCAATGGAGAGTCGCTGCACGACTACCTGCTGCGTCTGAAGGAGGCCGGGCTCGCCTCCCTGCCGGGAACGGCGGCGGAGATCCTCGACGACACCGTGCGCGAGGTGCTCTGCCCCGACAAGGTGAACACGGAGGAATGGCTCGAGTGCCACCGGCAGGCGCACTCGGTGGGGCTGCACTCCAACATCACGATCATGTACGGCAGCGTCGAGAGCCCCGACTCCTGGGCACGGCACATGGTGGTGACCCGGGACCTGCAGAAGGAGACCGGCGGGTTCACCGAGTTCATCCCGCTGCCGTTCGTGCACATGGCATCCCCGATCTACCTGCAGCGCCGCTCGCGCCGCGGGCCGACGTTCCGCGAGACCGTGCTGATGCACGCCGTCGGGCGCATCGCCTACCACGGACTCATCAACAACGTGCAGGTCAGCTGGGTGAAGATCGGTGTCTCCGGTGCGTCCCAGCTTCTTCAGGCGGGTTGCAACGACCTCGGTGGGACGCTGATGGATGAGAACATCTCGCGTGCGGCGGGCGCGAACCACGGCCAGGGCATGACCGAGGGCCGCTTCGGCGAGATTGTCGCGCCGATCCGTCGCACGCTCGTGCAGCGCAACACGTCCTACGGTCGCGTCGAGGCCGTGACGGCCGGCTGATCCCGGTCGCTGGTTCAGCCCGAGCCGCGTGCCAGCAGCGCGCGCCGCGCGTGCTCAATGTCGACCACGAGTTGTTCGCGCAGTTCGTCGACGCCGCCGAACGCCTTCTCGCTGCGCAGGAACGCGAGGAACCGCACGGAGGCGGTCTCCCCGTAGAGATCACCGACGAAATCGAGCAGGTGGGACTCGATCAGCGAGTACGGGGCATCGCGGTAGAAGGTGGGCCTGCGGCCGACGTTCACGGCGCACGGGTGCTCGCTGCCGTTGGGCCGCACGTGCACCGCCGCGTACACGCCGTCGGCAGGAACGCACATGCCCGGCGGCAC
>JBJTFB010000124.1:0-7524 GCA_046093205.1 Acidimicrobiales bacterium | reverse complement strand
ACCACGAATGGCGGCAGTGCCGTCGTCCAGGTCCTGTTCTTCGGTGCGATCTTCGCCGGCATGTACTTCCTTCTCCTTCGTCCCCAGCGCAAGAGGATGAAGGAGACCGCCGCTCTGCAGTCGGGCATCGCGGTCGACGACGAGGTGGTCCTGAACTCAGGCATCTACGGCTTCGTCACGGCCATCGAGGGCGACGTCCTCTGGCTCGACATCGCAGACGGTCACGGCACGGAGCGCATCGAGATCCGCGTGTCACGCGGCGCCGTGGCGCGCAAGGTCGTCGCCGCCGAGCAGAAGTGACCCGATGACGCGCCGTCTCGTCGTCACGCTCGTTGCCACCGTCCTGCTGACGGGCGGCCTGTTCACTGCAGGGCTCGTTGCGGGCAACTCCCCGTCGCTCGGTCTCGACCTCCAGGGCGGGGCCTCCGTCACCCTCACCCCGAGGGGCTCCTTCGACGATGCATCGCTCGGTGTCGCGGTCGACGTCATCCGACAGCGCGTCGACTCCATCGGTGTCGCCGAACCCGAGATCATCCGCCAGGGAAGCACCGTCGTGGTGAACCTGCCCGGGGTGAAGGACCAGCAGCGCGCACTCGAGCTGGTCGGTCGCTCCGGCGAGGTTCAGCTGCGTCCGGTCATCCAGATGGGCCAGCAGACACCCGACGACTCATCGGCCACTTCCACCACCGTCGCGGGCGCAGCGGGAGTCACCTCCTCCACTCTCGCCGAACCGACAGGTGGGCTCGGCAGTTCGCGCTCACCGTCGAGCACGGTGCCGCCCTCCGACAGCGTGCCGGAAGCCGGTGCGACCCCCGCCACCGACACCACGGTGCCCGCAGGCAGTGGCCTGCAGCCCGGCCAGGAGGTGTTGCTCGCGAACAAGGGTGATGCCGTGTACCTGGTGGGTGCCGTCGCCGCCACCGGCAAGGTGTTCGAGAAGGAAGCATCCCCGGAGATCTCGAACGGGGGATGGGTGGTGAACGTCGCACTGCGCGGTGGCTCTGACGGCGAGGACCTGTGGAACTCGCTCGCCCAGAAGTGCTACGCGGGCGATGCCACGTGCCCCACGAAGCAGATCGCCATCGTGCTCGACGGCAAGGTGATCTCCGCCCCGGTCGTGCAGACCCCGCAGGTCAACGGCAGCGTGCAGATCTCCGGCGACTTCACCGAGGCCGAGGCCGCTGACCTCGCCAAGATCCTCCAGTTCGGTGCCGTGCCCGTGCAATTCGACACGCCCACGGTGCAGACCGTGTCGGCCACGCTCGGCAAGAGCTCGCTGAACGCCGCGATCGTGTCGGGTCTGATCGGAGTGGCTCTCGTGCTTCTCTTCCTGATCTTCTACTACCGGCTCATCGCTCTCGTGGTCATCGCGGGCATCGGTGTGTCCGGCATGCTGCTGTGGACCGTCATCTCGTGGCTGTCGCGCACGAACGGCCTCGCCCTCACCCTCTCGGGTGCGGCGGGCATCATCGTGTCGATCGGCGTCACCGTGGACTCGTACGTGGTGTTCTTCGAGAAACTGAAGGACGACCTCACCAAGGGCCGCACGCTGCGCAACTCGGCGGCGCGGGGCTTCGACAGCGCGTGGCGCACGATTCTTGCTGCCGACACCGTGTCGTTCCTCGGTGCACTGGTGCTGTGGTGGCTCACGGTCGGGCCGGTGCGTGGCTTCGCGTTCTTCCTCGGCCTGTCCACCCTGTCCGACATAGTGGTGTCGTACTTCTTCACGAGGCCCACCGTGTTGCTGCTGGCACGGACCGGCTTCATGAACAGGGCCGGGGTGCTCGGTGTCCGGAGGCCGGCAACGGCGGAGGTGGCGTCATGAGGGGTGCTCTCGGACGTCTCTACAGGGGTGAGACCACGGTCGACTTCTTCGGCCGTCGCAAGTGGGGCTTCCTCTTCTCCGGTGCGCTGCTCGTCATCACCCTCGGGTCGGTACTGCTGCAGGGCCTCAACCTCGGCATTGACTTCAAGGGAGGAGTCGCGTGGGAGGTGCCCGTCACCGCCACGCTCGACATCGATGCCGCCAAGGAGGTGCTGGCCGCCGAGGGTGTCGAGGAGAAGTCGGCCAAATTCCAGGTGCTGACTTCCTCGGGCGAGCAGCGGCTCCGCATCCAGGCCGGGGCCCTCGAGCCAGCGAAGGTCACCGAGGTGCAGGAGGCACTCGCCGACAGGGCGAAGGTCGGGGTCGGTGACGTCAGCCAGGCCACGGTGAGCTCCACATGGGGCCGCAGCATCACCAACAAGGCGGTGCGTGCGCTGCTGGTGTTCATGTTGTTCGTCTCGGCGTTCATCTCGTGGCGATTCGAGTGGCGCATGGCGGTGTCGGCGATCGCGGCGATGGTGCACGACGTCGGGGTGAGCGTGGGTGTGTACTCGGTGCTCGGTCTCGAGGTCACGCCGGCCACCGTGGTCGCATTCCTCACGATCCTCGGGTTCTCGCTGTACGACACCATCGTGGTGTTCGACAAGGTGCACGAGAACGCGCAGCGTTTCTCCGGGAGCCGTGTGTCGTACGGCGACATCGTGAACGTGTCGATGAACCAGGTGCTCATGCGTTCGCTCAACACCTCGGTCGCGGCCGTGCTGCCGGTCATCAGCCTTCTGGTGCTCGGTTCGGGGGTGTTCGGCGCCGTGGCACTGCAGGAGTTCGCCCTCGCCCTCATCGTCGGTCTCGCGACTGGTGCCTACTCGTCCATCTTCATCGCGGCGCCCCTGCTCGGCATCCTGAAGAACCGCGAGTCCGCGTATGCGCCGCAACGGGACAATCTCTCGTTGGGTGCCGAGATGGCCCACCTCATGGCCACGGGGGCCCCGGCGGGCCGCCGTGGTGCGGTGGTGTCGAGGGTGGCCGACCTCGAGGGCGAGCCGGCAGCCGCGCTCGTCACGGCCGAGGCGGTGCTCAGCCACCCCCCGCGACCCCGCAAGAAGGGCCGTCGCTAGGCTCGACACATGGGCACCGCTGACCGCGTCCTTCCGTGGCGCCGGCACCACAGCGCCCCGATCGAGGAACTCGCACCCCTGCTGGCGTCGTACCGGCGCAGGCACCCCAAGCGCCCGGTGACCATGGTCAACCGCGCCTACGAGACGGCGCGGGTCGCCCACCAGAACCAGATGCGGTCGTCCGGGGAGGCCTACATCAACCACCCGATCGCGGTGGCGCGCATCGTCGCCGAGGTCGGGCTCGACGAGGTGTCGCTCGCCGCGGCACTGTTGCACGACGCGGTGGAGGACACCGAGATCACCCTCGCCGACGTTCGGCGTGACTTCGGCGAAGAGGTGGCCTCCCTCGTCGACGGTGTCACCAAGCTAGACAGGATCCAGTTCGACTCCCGCGAGGAGCAGCAGGCCGCCACGATGCGCAAGATGCTCGTTGCGATGGCCCGCGACATCCGGGTGCTCGTCATCAAGCTGGCCGACAGGCTTCACAACATGCGCACGCTCGCGGGCACTCCGGTGGACAAGCAGCAGCGGGTCGCCCAGGAGACACTCGACATCTATGCGCCGCTTGCTCACCGGCTCGGCATGCAGGAGATGAAGCAGCAGCTCGAGGACCTCGCGTTCTCTGCCCTGTACCCGAAGCGCTTCGCCGAGCTCGACCATCTCGTGTCGAGCCGCACACCCGAGCGTGACGTGTACCTGGCGAAGGCCATCGCGGAGGTCCAGGGACGTCTCGCGGAGGCCCAGATCGTCGGCGAGGTGACGGGCCGCGGGAAGCACCTGTGGAGCATCTACGAGAAGATGGTGCAGAAGGATCGCGACTTCGACGAGATCTTCGACCTCAACGCCATCCGCATCATCGTGGACAACGTGCGCGACTGTTACGGGGCGCTCGGCTGCATCCACGGGAAGTGGAAGCCGGTGGTGGGCAGGTTCAAGGACTACATCGCCATGCCGAAGTTCAACCTCTACCAGTCGCTGCACACCACCGTCATCGGCCCGGGGGGCAAGCCGCTCGAGGTGCAGATCCGTACCCGGGAGATGCACGAGCAGGCCGAGTTCGGCGTGGCGGCACACTTCAACTACAAGCACGGCACCGAGCAGTCCGACATGGACTGGCTCGGCCGCATCATCGACTGGCAGACCGAGGCACTCGACCCCGACCAGTTCATGGCGGACCTGAAGTCCGACCTCGAGCAGGAGGAGATCTTCGTCTTCACGCCGAAGGGCCGCGTGATCACGCTCCCCGTCACGTCCACCCCGGTCGATTTCGCCTATGCGGTGCACACCGAGGTGGGCCACCGGTGCGTGGGCGCACGCGTGAACGGCCGGCTGGTGCCGCTCGACAGCTCGCTCACCTCGGGTGACACGTGCGAGATATTCACGTCGAAGGTGGAGGACGCGGGCCCGTCGCGCGACTGGCTGGGTTTCGTCCGCTCTCCCCGCGCCCGCAACAAGATCAAGCAGTGGTTCACCCGTGAGCGCCGCGAGGACATGGTGGAGGCCGGCCGTGACGAACTTGCGGCCGAACTGAGACGTGAGGGCCTGCCGGTCGAGCGCATATGGGACTCCGATGTGCTGGTGAACGAGATGGAGGCGATGAACATCTCCGACCCGGACACCCTCTTCGCTTCGATCGGGGAGCATCACGTGTCGGCGCGCGGGCTCGCGCAGCGGATCGGCAGGGCGGTGCGCAACGAGGCCGAGGGCGAGGTGCTGGCGATGCCGATGCGGGCCGACCGCACCGACGGCATCCCGCGCAGCACGACAGGTATCCACGTGGAGGGTCTCGACGACGTCCTCGTGCGGCTCTCGCGTTGCTGCACCCCCGTGCCGGGTGACGACATCGTGGGCTTCGTCACCAAGGGACGCGGTGTCAGCGTGCACAGGGCGGACTGCGCGAACGCAACCACCCTCACCCACGGGGAGCCTGCCAGGCTTGTGGAGGTCGAGTGGTCGGGCACGGTGGCGGGCGCGCTGTTCCGTGCCGGGGTGGAGGTGGTGGCGCTCGACCGGAGCCGCCTCCTGCGCGACGTCGCGAACTCACTGTCGGAGGAGCACGTGAACATCGTCGCGTGCGCCACGCACACGGGTTCCGACAAGGTGGCCCGGATGCGGTTCGAGTTCGAGCTGGGTGACCCCAATCATCTCGACTCCGTGCTGCGCACGATCAAGGCGATCGACTCGGTGTACGACGCATATCGCATCGTTCCCGGCGGCGGCTCGGACTAGCCTTCGCTGTCGTGCCGAGTTTCCAGACCAGTCCGGGCACCCGCGACATCCTGCCGCCCGAGGCCGGTCGTTGGCGCGCCCTGGAGGACCTCTTCGCCGGCACCGTGGAGCCCGCAGGGTATGGCCACATCATCCCGCCGATGTTCGAGGACATCGGGGTGTTCTCGCGTCTCGGGGACTCCACCGACGTCGTCACGAAGGAGATGTACGACTTCGTCGACAAGGGTGAGCGGCACGTTGCCCTCCGTCCCGAACAGACCGCGAGCATCTGCCGCTCCTATGCCCAGCACCGCCCCGTTGTGCCGTGGAAGGTGTGGTACTCCGGCCCGAACTTCCGATACGAGAAACCCCAGGCAGGCCGCTACCGGCAGTTCGACCAGGTCGGGGTCGAGGTTCTCGGAGCCGACGACGCTCTCCTCGATGCCGAGGTGGTGGCACTCGCGTGGCGTTTCTTCCGCTCTCTCGGCCTGCGCCGCGTGGAGCTGGTGGTGAACTCCCTCGGAGACGCGGGCGACCGCACCGCGTACGCGGATGCCCTGCGAGGGCACTTCGGGGCACGTTCGGCCGAGCTTGCACCCGAGACCCGTGAGACGTTGATGCGCAATCCGCTCAGGGTCCTGGACTCCAAGCGCGGGGCCGATGCCGCGGCGGTGGCGGACGCCCCACGGATGGGGGATTTCCTCTCGGAGGCCGCCCGCGAACACTTCGCCCGGTTCACGTCGGGCCTCACCGCACTCGGCGTTCCGTTCCGCGTGGACGAGCGTCTGGTGCGCGGACTCGACTACTACCGCCGGACGACCTTCGAGTTCGTGGCCGCATCCCTGGAGGGGGCCCAGAACGCCGTGGGCGGCGGTGGCCGTTACGACGGCCTCGTGGAGGATCTCGGTGGCCCCGCGACCGGTGGCGTCGGATTTGCCCTCGGCGTCGACCGCACGTTGCTCGCCTGTGATGCGGAGGGTGTCTTCCCTGCCGCGGGCGGCACCGTCGAGGTGTTCGTTGTGGACACGGCGGACGGCCACGCCGCTCTGCGGATCACGGATGCGGTGCGCGCCGCCGGGTGGTCGGCGGACCGGGCCTTCGACGGCCGCAGCATGAAGTCGCAGATGAAGTCGGCCGACCGCAGCGGAGCCCGAATCGCCGTGATCGTCGGGCCCGACGAAGCAGAAGCGGGAACGTGCACCGTGCGCGACCTCGCGGACTCGAGCCAGTCCACCATCGCGCAGGATGCCCTGCTCCCACACCTGGCCGGCGTGCTCGGCCCCCGCACCCCCCGGAGGACGACGTGAACGATCCGAACCCCACCGCGATGCGCACGCACATGTGCGGTCATCTCACGTCCGCACACATCGGCCAGCGTGTGTCCGTGTGCGGATGGGTGTCGCGTCGCAGGGAGCACGGCGAGCATCTCGCGTTCGTCGACCTGCGCGACCACAGCGGTGTGGTGCAGTGCGTGGTGGACGACTCCACCGACGTCCGCAGCGAGTGGGTGGTGCGCGTGACCGGCACTGTGAGGGCACGTCCGGAGGGGACGGTGAACACCTCACTGTCCACGGGCGAGGTGGAGGTCGGTGAATGCACGGTCGAGGTGCTGAACTCGGCCGAACCGCCGCCGTTCCCCGTCGACGCACGCGCAGACGATGTGGATGAGGCTGTGAGGCTCCGGTACCGCTACATCGACATCCGCCGCGAGCGGATGCAGCGCAACCTCAGGGTGCGGGCACGCGTGAACAGTGCCATCCGTACCGAGATGGAGAGGAACGGCTTCCTCGAGGTGGAGACCCCGTTCCTGATGCCGTCCACGCCGGAGGGGGCCCGCGAGTTCCTGGTGCCCTCGCGCAAGGAGCCGGGGTCCTTCTTCGCCCTGCCGCAGTCCCCGCAGCTGTGGAAGCAGTTGCTCATGGTGTCGGGCGTCGACCGCTACTACCAGATCGCGCGTTGTCTGCGTGACGAGGACCTGCGGGCGGACCGCCAGTACGAGTTCATGCAGCTCGACGCCGAGATGTCATTCGTGTCGCAGGACGACGTTCTCGACTTCATCGGCCGGGCCGTGACCGCCGCGGCCGAGGCGGTGACCGGCGAACGCCCCCCTGCCATCGAGAGGATCACCTGGCGCGAGGCGATGGAACGTTTCGGCGTCGACAAGCCCGACCTGCGCTTCGGGCTCGAGTTGATCGAGCTCACCGGGATCTTCGCCTCGACCTCCTTCAAGGCGTTCGCGGGTGCGTCCTCGATCAAGGGGCTGTGCGTGCGCGCATCGGAACACCCCGACACTGCTTCGGCGGGCAGAAACCGGCTCGATGCCCTCACCGACCGGGCAAAGAAGCTCGGCGCCAAGGGCCTCGTGTGGATGCG
>JBJTFB010000123.1:0-7540 GCA_046093205.1 Acidimicrobiales bacterium | reverse complement strand
GCACAACCCCCTGACGGACAGGACGATTATGGGTTGAGGCTGCGTCAGACGACGAAGCCGGGGGTTGTGGTCAGTCGGCGAGAAGTCCGACCGGGCAGGAGACCCCGGTTCCCCCGATGCCGCAGTAACCGTTCGGCACCTTGCCGAGGTACTGCTGGTGGTACGGCTCGGCGTAGAAGAAGTCCCCGAGAGGAGCAATCTCAGTGGTGATCGGCCCGTACCCGGCCTCCGTCAACCGATGCTGGTAGCGGTCGCGCGTTGTCTCGGCGGCCACCCGCTGGTCCTCATCGGCGAAGTACACCGCGCTGCGGTACTGGGTGCCGAGGTCGTTGCCCTGGCGCATGCCCTGGGTGGGGTCATGGTTCTCCCAGAAAACCCGCAGCATGGTCTCGAGCGTTGTCTTCGCGGGGTCCCACACCACCAGCACGACCTCGGTGTGGTTGGTCAGACCGCTGCACACCTCCTCATACGAGGGGTTCGGTGTTGCGCCGCCGGCATACCCGACCGCGGTGGAGTACACGCCGGGTGTCTGCCAGAACTTGCGCTCGGCACCCCAGAAACAACCCATGCCGACGACGAGCGTGCCGAAACCCTCCGGCCACGGCCCCACGAGCGGTGTGCCGAGCTCGAAGTGGTCCTCAGGAACCGGCATCGTCTGATCGGTGCGACCCGGAAGTGTGCGGTCGGTGGGAAGCAACTCTGGGTTCTTTCGTCCGAACATGCCGTCACGATAGCGAGCGGCGGGATTCAAAGGGCAGGTTGGCGCCGGGGCGGATGCGTTCGAGAAGCTCCTGTCTCAGGCTGAGAAGATGTTCGTCGCCTGGCTGTACACGGAGTCCCGCGTGCAGAGCCAGTTCCAAATCGCCGACATCACCGGCTTGAGAGGCAAGAAGAACCATCCGGTTGACGGCCGACATCACCGCTATGACAGCCCTCGTTGTCGAGCCGTCGAGATCGGGCCAGAGCCACGACGTTCCCGCAAACGGCATGTCACGCACCAGCCGCAAGCAATCACGGAGTTCCTCCCGATCGCCGGTGTGCGCCGCGGAGAGAAGCAGGTCCACATCCGTCGTGACACCGAGCGCTACGGGAAGGGAATCCGTGTACGTGTGCGGGGACCACGTCGCACCATCATCGAGAGGTGCGATGCGCGAGAGTGCCCGCCTCATGTCGGACAGGATCGTGGAGAATGTGGAGTCCGACACCGTTCCCTCCCAGAGCGCATTTCTCGCCGCTGAACGGGTGGAGCGGTCACTGTTGAGAACCATCCAGGCAAAAAGTTCGAGTGCCCTTCTCTTCCCGAATGTGGCGCGCTCACCGTACGGGTTCTCCACCACCGGCTCACCCACCAGTCGAACAAGCACCCGCCAGTCGGATGGAATCACCGCGGGACCAGGATTGTCGGTCATCTCGACTGCCCGGACCAGGCCCTTCACGGCGTCGGGTACACGGGCGAGGTCGAGAGGCGCGCTGCCCGGCCAGAGTGATGGGTTGCCGGCCGTCCTCACCAGGAGAGCAAGGAGATCGGATTCGGACGGGGACAGGGTGACAGGAACCGAGCCATCCCGCAGGCGGGACTGTTCGCGTCGCACCCCGAGGATGTGGCAAATGACGCCAGCCGCCACGGCGGGTGACACGACCGTGGAGATGGGTACCGACACGGCAGGAACAGGGGCAAATGGAAAAGCTGCGAGCGCAGTTCCGGTGGCCGCCACCACACCCCGGTTTAGCCCGTTTCGCTTCTGTCCATTGCCCCGGTTCCTGCGGCGCGACATCAGACCTTCGAGAAGAAGGAACACGACCAGTCCCCCCAGCACGGATGAAAGCCACACACCCGCGGCGCGTGGGTCCACTGTTCAGTCCCCACCGTCGGTCGTGTACGACGAACGAGAGATCTCTGTCCTCCACTCCCGTGGAACCCGCAACAATCCGAGATTGACCGGGCTTCGCAGGACGACAGTGACGGTGACCGACGACCCTTCCACGGTGATGGTCCCGACGATCCCTCTCTCCCGGAGGTACGCCGCGGCAGCAACCGCAGCGGCGTGGGCTTCGACCCGTGGCTTCCCCTCTCTGATGCCGACGACGTTCTGGCCCGCGATGCGCGCCGCATTCCCGGCTGCATCCGAGACCTCTACATAGCGGGTCACGTGTGCACCGAAGGACGCAGAGAGCCCAGCGAGCAGCACCAGGGATGCCGCAATGCACACCGTGAATGCGGACACCGAACCACGATTGTCATCGGTAGGTGAATACATCCACCACCTCCGTCGATGTTGCGTGCACCGCCCGGCCGTCGAGGAAGGAACTGACGCCCCGTCCCGAGAGCTGACATGACACCCGGACAACGACTGACTCACCGTCCGGGGAATCCTCAACCCTGACCGAGGTACCCACACGGCTGCACACCGCGGCCGCATCAGCCAGATACGCATGGGCTGTTTCTGCTGCCGCCTGCGTCATCCGGTCGCGCGCAACTTGGGAGGCCGCCCGTGCCGCCGCGTCCGCAGCCGCAGATACGCGGGTACCTGCCGAGTGGACACGGGATGTCGAGACAACAAGCATCGACAGCAACACGAGAGCCGGGGCGATGAGCACCGCCTCGACGCTCGACGAACCGCGGTCGCTCCTCATCGCTCGGACTCCCTGACATATGCCTCAACCGGCACCGTTGCGGTGCGTGTGACCTCCCCCGGCAGGAACCCGAGCGGGGCTCTCGTGCGGACAGAGACGACCACCCTGATGGTCCGTCCGTTGACGGAGACACGTGGAGGACGGGCCAGTTCCGAGCCGAGCTCCCGCACGACCGTCTCGACCCTCTCGGCAGATGCCGCGAAGATTGCTCCTCCGTCACCCACCACCATCGAGCCCCTGCGGGCACCCTGCAGTGCACCGACAGAGGCAACGTGGGAGGCAATCGAGTGCGAAGCAGCCCCAATGACAAGGAAGACCATGACCATGAGTGCGCCGAACACGGCGGCTGTCTCAGCCGACACCTCCCCGCGGGATGTGCCGTCCGTACTCATCCGAGGTTCAGGTTGTTCGCCTTGTCGCGGACCCGTGCCGTGATGATCGAGCTCACCGTGATTGCGAGCCCGACGAGCGCTGCCGCCATCACGATTGTTGTGGCACTCACCTCGCCTCGTTCCCTGTCCCTCTCCCGGGATGCATCAAAACGTGTCCTGTAGTACTCCCACATCTGTCGTGTCACTGACATCTCGCTTTCCTTTCCTTTTGTTGCGATCAGAGCTGAACCATGGTCTGTGCCAGGGCCGGGTATCCCACGAACGTGAGAAACGACATAAACAGAAGGACCATCGGAAGACCCATCTGCTCGGTGCGACGCTCGGCTTCCTCCTCGATGGCTGCAAGATTCCGGGCACGCAGCGAGGAAGCACGCGACACGAGAGACTGTCTGACACGTGCACCGTTGATCCCAGACAACTGACCACTGTTCGCGATGTCAACCAACGACCCGACTCCCCATTCGGTTCCCAGTTCCCGCAGCGCATCCCAGTACGACGTCCGTGCCGCCTGAGCCCGCGAGATGCACATCTGGATCGAACGGAACCCCTCCCCGTTGCCGACGGATGCGGCAGACACCAGTGCCGTCTCGAGACCGCAACCGCCGGCGGTCTGGACGTTGATGAGGTCCAGGACCACGGCGGCACTCATGTCGATACGGGCGCGGCGACTTCTGGCCTCCTCCCGACAGCGTCTGCCGGGGTGGCTGTAGCCGGTCCATGCAAGGAGAAGAACGAGTGCGAGCGACACGAGGGGCCCGACGGACATACCGACAACAGCCAGGACCGCGAGAAGCACCGACACCGTGACACCTGCCGAGATCCCGAACGTCAGGGATGACCGGGCCACTTCCCGTGCCGACCGACCCGTGATCGCAAGGTCGGTCGCGGTCGGGGTCCTGACCCAGGGAAGATTCACCTGGCACCGCCGATCAGGCGGGCAGGTGCAGCCACCGTCGACAGTCGCCGCATCAGATGGAGCCCGACAATGAACCCGAGTGCCTCGAGAACCAGGACAGCTGCTCCGGCGGGTTCGGCGTACGGACGCAGATAGGCCGGGTTCGTCACGGCAAGACCGAAAACGAACACCGCAACGGCGACCGTGACGGTTCTCACCGAGGACCTGAGCCGGCTGCGTGACACCCACACGCGCAGATGCATCCGGCACTCATCGCGTGCTGCGGAACTCAGATGCCCCAGGAGTGCCCCGAGATCACGTGTCTCGTTGCGCACGGCGATCAGAAGCGCGGCCACGACGAAATCGGATGTGGGATGGGCCAACTCGTCTGCAAACCCGAGGAGGGCATCCTCCGTCCTCCCGTAACGGAGGCTCGCGACCAGGCGGGTCAACTGCGGGCGGAGAACGGCGGGGCTCGTCTCGGCCGCCTGGGCAATGGCCTGCTCGAGACCAGTTGCCCCGGACACGGCGTCCCTCATCTGCTCCGTGAACGATGCCACCGCATCCACGAACTCATGTTCAGCCAGCGAGTTGCGCACCGTGTCGCGGCGCCCGAGACCGAGATTGCTCTTCGGTCCCGCCTGCATGATCCATCGCCCAACCAGCACGGTTCCGCATGCCAGCACAATGACAGCGACAATCAACGGGCCCATGCGATCTCCCTCCGTGCCCGGAAGCCGTGTCCATCCAGCGCCTCCACGGAATCCCGTGTGAGTGTGATGAACGAGCGGGCAGGGTCACTGCGCCTGAACACCTCGTTCGACACGATGGCTGTGCCGTCGGCCCCTGTCACCTCGATGATGGCGTCCACTCTCCGGCGGCCGGATTCATTCGTGAGATGAACAACGAGGTGAATGGAACTGCCGATGAGGAGATTCAGCGTCTCCACCGGCACACCGGACGATGCCATAGACATGTACGCGGCCAGCTTCGGGAAGACAGAACGCGCAGAGTCCGCGTGCATCGTGCACATGGAGCCGTTGTTGCCCTGGCTCATTGCCAGCAGCATCGGGAATGCCTCCGCCCCCCTGACCTCACCGACGATGACGCGGTCCGGGTCCATCCGCAGTGCCATTCGTGTGAGATCGGCCATGGTGATCTCCCCTTCGCCCTCGGTGTTCGGGGGGCGGGACTGAAGACAGTCGTGGTCGGGATGCAGGTGCTCCATCTGTTCGAGACCGAGCTCGTAGGAGTCCTCGATCGTGACCAGACGTTCATCCGGGCCGATCTCGTTGATGAGTGCGCGCATCAACGTGGTCTTCCCCGATCCGGTTCCCCCCGCAATGACGATGTTGCGTCTCGCCCGCACCGCCGCAGCAAGGAACTCGGCAGTCTCGGTGTCGAGCATCCCTGACATCTGCAGCTCACGGAGACTCATGTTCCCCACGCGGTGCCTCCGGATCACGAGGGTCGGCCGCTGGGAGACATCCATCGCAGCGAACATCCGCGAGCCGTCGGGAAGCTGCAGGTTCACCTCCGGGTGGGCCGCATCGAATGGTGTCTCCCTGCGCGCGAGCCGCGTGGAGATGCGCCGGATCAGCTCCACGAGTTCCCCGTCACTCCCCACAACCGGGTCGACGCACTCCCGCGAGCCATCCGACTTCTTCACCCACACACGGGCGTTCCCGCGCACGTGAATGTCGGTCACTTCCTCATCCTCCAGCAGTGGCTCGAGACGACCGAGGCCCAGCACCGAAGCGACCGCCTCGTCCACCGCGCTCCTGTCATCGAGAGGTGTCGCCTGGCCCGATGATGCCCAACCCCGCGCCGACCTCAACGACTCGAGAGCAGCCCGTGCGGCATGCCTCGCAATGGACCTCTCCTCCTCCTCATCAGCCACGGGACGCTCCTCGGAGTGACGACGCACCCTGTCCTCTGCCAGGGCCTCAGCAATCGCGCGGGTAAGCAACTTCCGTGTGTCTCGAACGTCGGTCATTTGCCACCCCCGGCGACCACGGAGATGTGCACACGGCGCGCATCGGCGATGTCACGGGCGAGAACCTCGGGCCCGGCGAGAGTGATGACGGCGCCACCCGACAGCGAATCATCGGGCGACATCCCGACGACCGTGATGTCGTGATTCAGCACACGGGCCGGCCTCCCGTCACCCGACTCCGGCGTGACAACAACAATCACCATGTCGCCCATTGAGATATCGGGCGGGTACGAACCACGCTCCACGAGAGCAGGCACAAGTGCGACACCGGGTGCAAGCGGTGCAGGCAGGGGACCGGGATCGCGGGAAACCACTGTGTCCACCGTGGGAGTACTTCCTGTTCGGCTTGACACGAACACCAGAACGACCACCGCGCCAAGAAGAAGCAACGTCACTCCGAGCACCAGCTCGCGCAACATTCGCTGTTTCGGCGCTGTTGAGGTGCCCGAACGACCGGCACCCGTGGCACCCCTCAGTGCAGCGAGTCGGTCCTCCTGTGGCTGGGGCGCGTTGCCCCACGGCTCGTCCGGCATGTTTCCTCCCCTGTTTGCGTCGGATGTGTGGCGCGGGAACGTAAGGAAGGAACCGCGGGATTACCAGTCACCCCCGACGCAACAGTGCCGGCGGTCTCCCGCCGGCACTGACTACTGGACATTTCCCCGCATCGTCATCGCGGGTGAGAACGCCGGGGAGCCGCCGTTCATCGTTCGTTTTGCAGGAGCCCGGAACCGGAATCGAACCGGCGTCCTCGGATTGACGAGACCGACATGCTGCCACTGCACCATCCGGGCACCGCGGGAATGTGTGCGAGCGAGCACGGTGCGCGAACAACAAAGGGAGCGGGTAACCCCGCCCCCTTTGCCGTTCCGAAGGTGCATCAACGGGCCGGGCCCGTTGTCGGTCTCGTCGAACCAAAGTGTACGAAACCCAGCCCTGTGCGGAATCGGGTCAGCACGGTTTGTCCGTAGCATTTGGGCCATGACCCAGCCGCCCGCAGTGCTCCCCACGGCCAACGAGCCGTGCTGGTGCGGGTCGGGCCGCAAGTACAAGCGCTGTCACAAGGGCACCGAGGGTCGCATCCAGCCCGGCGTGGTGAGCCCCATGCGCATCGTTCCCACGCACATTGCGCGGCCGCCGTATGCCGACACCGGCGAGGTGCCTCGCTACCAGGAGAGCCGCGTGAAGTCGCCCGAAGTCATCGAGCGCATGCGCGTGACCGGCGCGAAGGCCGCCGAGATCCTCCGCCGTGCGGGCGAGATGGTGCGGCCGGGCATCACCACCGACGAGATTGACGTGTTCGTGCATGATCTCACCATCGAGATGGGCGGCTACCCCAGCCCCCTGAACTACCACGGCTACCCGAAGAGCGTCTGCACGAGTGTGAACGAGGTGATCTGCCACGGCATCCCCGACTCGCGCGTGATCGAGGACGGCGACATCGTCAACCTTGATGTCACCATCTACTTCGACGGCGTGCACGGGGACACCAACGCCACGTTCTTCGCAGGCAACGTGAGCGACGTTGACCGCAACCTCGTGCGCGTCACCGAGGAGTGCATGTGGAAGGGCATCGAGGCGGTCAGGCCCGGCGTCATGATCAACGAAGTGGGCCGTGCCATCGAG
>JBJTFB010000122.1:0-9819 GCA_046093205.1 Acidimicrobiales bacterium | reverse complement strand
ACACCTCACGGTGATCGCGGACTCCGCGGACAATGAGGCTACTTGCCGGATGCGGAGATGGTGGCTGCCCGCAGCTGCACGGCACGCTCGAGCGCGTTGTCCGCGGAGTCCGCGATCACCGTGAGGTGTGCCATCTTCCGTCCCGGTCGTGCCTGCGACTTGCCGTACAGGTGCAGATGAACGCCGGTCCTGCCCGCAAGAACCGACCAGTCGGGCTCGCCGTCCGACCACATGTCTCCGAGCAGGTTCACCATCGCTGCGGCGCCACCGGTCATCGACAGGTCGTCCACCCGCATGCCGGCCAGAACCCGCACCTGCTGCTCGAACTGGCTGGTCACGGCCCCGTCCAGGGTCCAGTGGCCGCTGTTGTGGGGCCGCGGGGCTATCTCGTTCACGAGCACCCTCCCCTCCGACACGAAGCACTCGACACCCAGAACCCCGACGTACCCCAGTTCCTTCGCCACATGTCCGGCGAGGAGCCTTGCCTCCAGCGCAAGAACGGAATCCGAGGGCACGACACTGGAGTCGAGGATGCCGTTCACGTGCACGTTCGTGGCGGGCGGGTAGTTGAATGTGGCCCCGTCACCCGCGCGCACGACGATCACCGACAGCTCCGCCTCCAGCGGCACCATGCGCTCGAGCACGCACGGCACGCGGTTCATGGCAACCCACGCCGCCGCAAGTTCACCCGGGCCATCGATGCGCATCTGACCCTTGCCGTCGTAGCCGAGCGTTGCGGTCTTCAGCACCGCCGCACCGAACAGCCCACCGTCGATCGAACCCGACGACACCAGCCGCGCCACGTCGTCATCGCTCTCGACCACCTCGAACCCGGCCACCGGCACGTTGATGGAACGCAGGAACCGTTTCTCTGTGCGCCTGTCCTGGGCAACCGCAACAGCCGCCGAACCGGGTGCCACGACGGTGTGCTGCTCGAGGAACTCGAGGGACCCGCACGGGACGTTCTCGAACTCCACTGTCACCGCCTCGCACAGCGAGGCCATCCGCGTCAGTGCCTCGATCGAGTCGTACGGGGCAACGATGTGCTCGTCCGTGTCGTGAGAGGCGGGGCACCCGGGATCGGGGTCGAGCACCACAGTGCGGAACCCGAGCGAGCGGGCGGCACGGACGAAGTACATCCCGAGCTGTCCCCCGCCCATCACCCCCAGGGTGCGTGTCATGCGGGCGGAAGTGCCGTTCCGGCGGCCTCGTCGTGCCGCTCACGACGGTGCGCGGCGAGCCGTGCGCCGAGCGACTCGTCGTCACGCGCGAGGATGGCCAGCGCAAACAGGGCCGCGTTCACCGCGCCGGCCTCGCCGATAGCGAACGTGGCCACGGGAGTTCCCGCGGGCATCTGGACGATCGAGTAGAGGGAGTCCTGCCCCGACAGATGCTTCGTGGGCACGGGCACCCCGAGCACCGGCACGAGAGTCTTCGCCGCGAGCATCCCTGGCAGATGTGCCGCCCCTCCTGCGCCGGCGATGATCGCGCCGTATCCGTCCTCTGCTGCCCGTTCGGCGAACGCGAACAACTCATCCGGCATGCGGTGCGCGGACAGCACCTGAACAGTCGGCTCGACACCGAATCGACGGAGCGTCTCGACTGCAGACTCCATGACCGGCCAGTCACTCCTGGAACCCATCACCACAGCAACTCTCGCGCAGGGGGCTCCCATGCCGTGAAGAGTAGTGACGCACGGTCCCTGGGTCCCCGTGCGTTAACAAATATTCAACCGATCCGGCGCACGGCCGGGTCAGGCGCGTCGGAACTAGTGTCGCGACCATGAGCAAGACCCTTCTCCGTTCAGTCGCTGCCGCGTTTGCGGCCGGCGCACTCGTGACTGCCGCTCCCGCGCCGGCAGGTGCCCTGCCCACGCTCCCCACCGATGCCGGCAACATCACCCCCGACATCGACTGGTCGAAGTTCATCTCGCCGCTCGTGAAAGCCTCCACCTCCATCAAGTGCACGGTGGTCTCGTCCACAGGCGTCACGAATGCCCCCGTGGGCAAGGTGATCGACCCGCTCACGAACCAGATGACCGACGGCCTCGATCTCGTCGGGTGGTTCGGCAACCCCGCGGCCGACGTGGGAACCGAATGCACCACCGACGTGGAGATCCCCGCCACACCCTTCGACGTGAGCGGCACGTTCACCGCGCCGGGCATGGCTTCGGTTGCCGGGGTCGGCTCCACCGGGTCGGCCGACATGCGGTGCTCGGCGGTCGCACCCACCCCCAAGGTGCAGTTCACGGTGACCGCGCGCTTCGGTGGTGCGGTTCCGAACAAGGCACGCATCGCCGGCAAGACCGGGGCCTCGAACATCTCCTTCGACTGCTCGATGGCCCTCAGCTTCACCGCGGGCGCGACCCTTGCGGGAACGGTGGAGGGAACCATCGAGTTCGCGAACAGGGTTGCCAACTCGCTGTGCGACAACCAGGTGGGCACAACCTGCATCCAGGCGAGCGTCACGAACGCGGCGGTGAACATAACCGGCGGTGGTGGCGCGCTCTCCGGGTCCACCGGCACCGGCACGTACTCGTTCAACGACCTGTTCGCGCTCACCAGCCTCGACGACGGCCTGAAGCAGGCCATGAGCATGGGTGGCATCAGGGGTCTCGGGGTGCGCAGCGCCGGTGTCGGTGCACAGTCGGCCACGTCGAATGCCGACCAGCTGCTCGTCACCCTGCTCGCGGGCAAGCACACCGTGCGCATGCTGCGCCCGAAGGAGTCCGGTGGTGCGCTCTCCGTCGGTGCGGGCGGTCAGATCGACGTCGTGTCATCGCCCTCGGCGAAGTGCTCGCTGTCGGCCCGCAGCGGCCGCAACACCGTGTCGATCGGATCGGCGACACTCCCGAAGAACGGGGCGCGGTCGTTCTCGCTGTCGAGTGCGGTTGCGCGGAAGATGAAGGCGGCGAAGATCACAAAGGGCAAGAAGTTCACGCTCACGGTGACCTGCACATCGGCGAAGAAGACGGCATCGCTGAAGAAGACAGTCACCTACTCGGGCTGACGTATCAACGGGGCGCTGACGGTACGTCCGTGCCTGTCGACGGCACCGTTCCGTCCGTAGTTTCTCCCTCCTCGCAACGCCAGGTGTCGGTCGGTCTTCTCAGCACCTACCCGCCCACACCGTGCTCGGCGGCCTGCGCGACCGCTTCACCCTCTCGGAACTGGAGGAGCAGCTGAACGTGCTGCTGCACGACCGTGACACCTACAGGAACGTGGACGAGACGCTCCATCACTTCCGCGACATCGCCGCCCGCACCTATCTCGTCACGTTCCCGAACGGAATCGGGCACTCCGAGCGCATCCTGTGGCCGCGCGCGGAGGCGGAGTTCCGCGGGATGGAGGATGCACGCTTCGTCCGTTTCACGGAGAACGGGAGCGCCACGTACGTCGGCTCCTACACCGCGTTCGACGGCACGAACATCTCCCAGCAGGGCGTGCGCACCGACGACTTCGCGAACTTCTCGGTGTTCCCCATCACCGGGCCGGCCGCGCGCGGCAAGGGACTCGCGCTCTTCCCTCGTCGTGTGGGCGGGAGGTACGTGGCGCTGGTGCGGCCGGATTACGAGTCGAACCAGGTGTCGTTCAGCGAGGACATCGAGTACTGGTCGGACGCCACCACGCTGCAGGCACCCGCTCGTCCCTGGGAGATCATCCAGCTCGGCAACTGCGGCGCACCTTTGGAGACCGAGGCCGGCTGGCTCGTGATCACGCACGCGGTCGGGCCGTTCCGCACGTACTACCTGAGCGCGATGCTGCTCGACATCGATGACCCCGAGCGCGTCATCGGCACGCTCGACACGCCGCTGCTCTCCCCCGCGAGCGCCGACCGTGACGGCTACGTGCCGAACGTGGTGTACTCGTGCGGCAGTCTCGTGCACTCGGGGCGGCTCGTCATGCCCTTTGGGATCGCCGACACGTCGGTGGGGTTCGCCAACGCCCCACTCGATCAACTCCTGGACCGGCTCAGTTCGACCGACGCCAGATGACCCAGCCGGGCGTGCCTCCCACGGTCTCGTACCGTGAGGTGACGAGCGCACCGAGCGCCCCGGTGGGGTCACACGTTGCCGGCTCCTGCACCTGCACGATCCACCGGGGTGCGGTGTCACCGTTGAGCAGCGTGAGCACCTCGCGGATGGCCCCCGGCACCGCCCGGTAGTACGCGAACCACAGGTAGCGCACGGGCGGGTCGCGCCGTGCCTCGGCGTACAGCGACGAACTCGCGCACATCACCCACACGGAGTCGCCCTCCGGCACGTTCGCGCGGATCCAAGCGGCTGCCTGCTCGTTGCGCACGAGACGTGTGTCTGCGTGCAACTGCCGCGCAACCTCGGCATCGTCCATCACGATGCCACGCGCCGTGGACACCGCGGGGACCGCCAGCACCGCCACCGCAACCGCCACTGCGGTGCGGCCGCGCAGTGTCGACAGCGCCGCACCCGTGCCCACTGCCAGCGGGTACATGAGGATCGTCCAGTAGTGGCGGTGGAAGAGCCCGCCCGTCCAGAACGCAGCCAGTGCCGCCAGCGACCACGCGGCAAGAACGGCGAGTGCGCCACGGTGCCGCGACCATGTCCGGGCGAGAAGCCAGACCGCAGCAAGTGCGGCTGCCGCGGCGATGGGCAGCACGATGCGCGCGGTCTCGCGCAGTTTGTCGTAGTCGGCGGGTGCAAGCGCGCTCTTCAGCTCCAGGCGCACGCCCGCCACCGCCCACCACCAGTCACCGAGACCGGTGAGTGCAGCGTGCAGCACCATGAGCCCGACCGGCACCGCCGCACCCGCCGCGGCGGCACCGACAACACGGACGAGACGGCGCGCACCCCACCCTTGGGCCACCGACGTGATCAACACTGCTGCTGCGGCGGCCACGGTGGCGTCGAAACCGCTCTGTTTCACGGTGACGGCCGCACCGGCTGCGGCACCGGCGAGGAACACCATGCGCACATCGGGTACGTCGCGGTTCCACACCGCGCGCAACGCGAGCGCGAGACCCACGGCCCCGACCGCGCAGCTCAGGAGTTCGGCGTTCGCGCTGAAGCCCTCGATCTGCGGAATGCTGAGCGCGACTCCCGTCGCCCACACCACGGGCAGACGGCTGCGGTCACCGAAGAGTGTCGCGGCCGCGGCGCCACACGCCCACATCGACACGGCGCACGCCACGAGACCGAGGAGACGGATGCCGAAGGTGGTGCCCAGACCCGCACGGTCGAGCAGGCCGTAGAGAACGAGGAGACCCTGGGGCCGGTCGACCCACACCCCGCCGTACAGGTCCGCGCCACGGAACCATGCGCGCGCGACAGCAAGGTACCCACCCTCGTCGATTGCCATCGGGCTGAGGAGGAACCGTGCCCGCAGCGCGACAACGACGATGTACGGCGCCCGCTTCCTCCACATCACCGATGAGGCTATTGGGGCGGGGCTACCTGACGGTGACGATGACCCACTTCGACACGTTGCCGGCCCGGTCGACCACGCGTACCCACTACCGCTTCTTCGCGGTGTTGATGCGCACGGTGCGGGACGTCGCCTTCGGGCTGGATGTCGGGACGTCGGTGATCGAGCCCCGCGAGGAGGTCTTCACCTGCACCTTCCCGATGCCGGAGTTCCTGTCGCTCGCACGGACTGTCATCCGCACGCCGCCCTTCGCCGCGGCGGCGGTGACGTTCGACGGCGACGACGCGGTGGTCGACGCGGACGCACCCGACATGGTGGGAGCGGTGGTGTCGAGGATGATGTCGTCCTGGTAGGGCGTGGAAGCGGTTCCCAGACGGCTCACGAACTTGACGTACACCACCTTCGGGAGGCGCTCGTCCTTGCTGGCCACGAGGGTCCACGGGATCTCGGCCGAGCTGTCGGTGAGAGTGAACGTCTTAGAGTTCGAGAAACCACCGTCGTTCGACAGGATGGCCTCCACGGAGCCGGTGGTGCCCGTGACATACACGGTGACGTTCCTCGAGTTCGTGAACTCGGCGGCGTCGTTTACCGACACGCCGACCGGTCGTGCCGAGACAAAGGACAGTATGTCGCCCTTCACCGATCCGAGGCCGTTTGAGGCCTCGACTCGGTAGTAGTAGCGAGTCGACTCAACGAGACCCGTCAGAGTCACCGACACATCGATGGCACTGAGGTCGGACACGGAGCGGTACTCGAGCTTCTTGCCGTCACTCAGATCCTGTTTCTCGCCCCATGTGAACCACACCTCGGTCAAGAGACCACCGGGGGTGACCGAAGCATTTAGGGTTCCCCGGCTTGCTGACACCGATGTTGGCGAGCCCGTGGTTGCCTTCGGGGCGAAACCCACAGTGGTGAACGAACGCGCAGTCGCGGAAGTCGTCCCCACCGAGTTCGTCGCCTCGAACCCGAAGTAGTACGTCACACCCGGCGAGAGGCCAGTGAGGTCCGCGGTCAATGTGACCACTCCTGCCCCTGCCGCGGTGGTTGCGGAACCCACGGAGGTTGCGTTCGAGAGATCCTGTCTGATCGAGTACTTGAACACGCTCGTCGTCGACCGAAGCGCAGGGTTCACCGTCGCCGTGAGAGTGGCCGCAGTTGTCGATACGGCTGAAGCAGCGGAAAGCGTGACCACCGGGGCAACTGCGGTGACGGTGAAACTCCTGCTGACGGTCGCCGGCGCATAGTACGTGCCGCTCACCATCCCACCCGTGGCCGAAGCCTCCACGGTGCACGTTCCCGGCCCGATGATCGAGAGGGTCCATGTTGACCCCGCCAGCGACTCATCGCACACTGCCGGCGTCAACGATGCATAAGTGAGTGCCTGCCCGGACGAGGAGGTACCCGTGAGCACGAACGGCGAGTCTGCAGTGGTTCGAGCCGGGAGCGACTCGAATGTGACCGTCTGGGTGACGAGACCGAGAACTGTCGCTGCCGATGATGGAGAGGTCCCCGTTGTGTTGTTGCCGAGCTCCCCGAAGGGACCGGCTCCCCAGCACTGGACGGTGCCGGCATTCGTTGCGCACACGGTGGATGTACTGACCGCAACATTCGTCGTGCTCGTCATCCCGGACACCCAGTTCGACGAGAATGCGGCCCCGAAGTTGGTGCCTCCCGTGGCTATGCCCAGTCCTGCAATGGACCCCCAGCACGCAAGACTGTCCGTGAGGCTGATGATGCACACGGCCCTCGGACCACCGTCGATTGCCTTCGCGGTGAGCTCCACTCCCCCGAGCTGGGGAGTCACGGGTACCTGTGTGGTGAATGTGGTCGCGAGGTTCATGTCATAGATGTTCGGCGAGGGATTACCCGAGTCGTAGCCGAGTTCGTTTGCGGCATCACCGCCCCAGCACTTCACCTTCGACCCCGTGACGATCGCGCACGTTGCCTCCCGTGTTGCCGCGATGGCTGTCACGCCGCTCACCCCGACTCGATCGACACTCACCGGGGTGTTCTTGGTGGTCGTTCCGTCACCGAGTTGCCCGCGATTTCCCTCGCCCCAGCACTTCATTGCACCACCGGTCACGATGACACAGGTGTGTGAACGGCCGGACGTGACTGCGGTGACACCCGTCAGTCCGGAGATCTCCAGGGGAGACGAACTTGTCGCCGGCGAAGTGGCGCCGAGTTGGTACACGTTGTTGTAGCCCCAGCAAGCAACCCCCGAAGACGAGAGAACGGCGCAGGCAAAGCCGAATCCCATGGAGAGCTGGGTTGCGCCCGTGAGGTTTCCGCTGCCGCAGCCACCGACTGCGCACACGTCAACGGGCGACGTCGTGTTGCCGGAACTGAATGCACCGTTGCCGAGCTGACCGTACGTGTTGTCTCCCCAGCACTTGACTCCGCCTCCCGACACGATGACGCACGTGTTCCGCTCAGACACCGCCACCGACTGCACTCCCGTCAGCCCCGGAACGTATGTCGCCATGGAGCGATCCGAGGAGGTCCCGTCCCCGATTTGACCCTGGAGGTTGGAACCCCAGCACGCGAGTCGACCCTCGACCACAACGCAGTTGGTGCGGTCGCCTGCGGCAATCCGGCCCATGCTCGTGCTCATCGGTGCAGTTGCCCCGCCGCCCGCCTCGGCCGACACCTGCGGGGCCGCTGCGACTAGCGAGCCGCACAGGAAGAGAACAGCGGCAAGAACTCGGGACACGCGGGTCTTCATGGCTGAATCTTGGTACAAACCTGTTCAAGGGGCAAGAACGTCGCACAATCGGGCGCCCGACTGGGAGGCCGCCCGCCCACCGATGGGAGGATTCCCCCGCGGACACTCGCGCAACAGGGGGAAATCATGGCAACGCTCGACACCGGAACATCCGACCTTCTCGCCCGTACCGAGGGCAACGTGGCGGTGATCTCGTTCAACCGGCCGCAGGCCCGCAACGCACTGTCGGATGCGATGTACGACGGCTTCGCGCGCGTGCTGCCTCAGATCGCATCGAACCACGACATCCGCGTGGTGATGGTCACCGGCGAGGGCGGAGCGTTCTGTGCCGGCGGTGACGTGAAGGGAATGAACGCGCGCCACAGGGATGCAGACGGCGGCGCCGCATCGCGTGGCAACTCCACCGAGACCGCAGTGACCCACCTGCGCAGGATCCAGGCACAGGTGAGCACATCGTTGCGTCGCCTCCCCCAGCCCGTGGTGGCATCGCTGCCGGGCGCTGCGGCAGGTGCGGGTCTCTCGATCGCACTCGCGGCCGACCTGCGCATCGCGGCCGAGCGCGCGATCATCGTCACCGCCTTCGCGAACGTGGGTGCGAGCGGTGACTTCGGCACCTCGTTCTTCCTCACGCGCATCGTCGGTGAGGCGAAGGCGAAGGAGCTCATGTTCACCTCGCCGCGTCTCTCCGCCCGGGAGGCGAAGGAGTACCACATGGTGAACGCAGTGCTTCCCGACGAGGGGTACGAGGAGGCCGCACTGAACTGGTGCCACGACCTCGCCACGCGTGCACCGATCGCACTTCAGTACATGAAGGCGAACGTGAACCGCGCGTTCGACGTCGGCCTCGAGGCGGCGCTCGATGCCGAGGCAGCCGGCATGGTGCGCACGATGGCCACCGCCGACCATCGCGAGGCCGCTGCGGCATTCGTGGAGAAGCGACAGCCCCGCTTCTCGGGCAACTGATCAGCCGGCGCTGCCGGGATCACGGGGCAGACCGAGCGCCCTCTCCCCCAGCGTGTTGCGCTGGATCTCGTCGGTTCCGCCGCCGATCGACATCCGCGGCGAGTTGAGGAAGTGGTACTGCCAGAACCGGTCGTCGGCCGAGTTCTCGTGTGCCAGCAACGACGGCTGCAGCATTGCCGCGGTCGCGGCACAGTGACGAGCCTGGCGTGTGCGCCACAGCTTGCCGATGCTCGGGTGAACACCACGGCGACGCGACAACCATGCCATCACCATCTCGCCCGAGTACGCCCGTGCGAGCTCCTGGCGCACGAGAGGGTCGGCCGACCTTCCGTTCGAGGCAGCCAGTCCGCGCAGGAAATGGAACGGGAGCGCGGCAGAACCTGACGCCTTTCGCTCGCCGTCGTCGCTGCCCGCGCCGAGCGAGGAGCGCTCATGGGCGAGCAACTGCGTGGCCGCACGCCAACCGTCGTTCACCCCGCCCACCACCCAGTCGCGCGGGACGCGCGCATCGGTGAAGAACACCTCGTTGAACTCGGCATCACCGGTGATCTGGCGCAGCGGCCGCACCTCGACACCGGGTTGGTGCATCGGCATCACCATCATCGTGATGCCCGCCTTGCCCGGGTCATCGCCGGTCCGCACCAGCATGATGCCGAGGTGCGGCCGCTGCGCCAGATCACCGGTGATGCCGAGTTCAACGAGGTGTTCTTCACCGATGCGCGCGTCCCGCGC
>JBJTFB010000121.1:0-2804 GCA_046093205.1 Acidimicrobiales bacterium | reverse complement strand
CCGGCGTGCTGCTCGGCGATCGCGAGCAGCTTCACCACGTACCCGAGCCTGCGGGCAACGGCGATGTCAGCGGCGGTGATGCCGCTGATGCCCTCGTGGTACACGTCGCCCGCAACCACCCGGGCACCGAACGCGATGCTGGCGATGATCGCGGCCTTCGCACCCGCGTCGAAACCCTCCACGTCTGCAGTGGGGTCGCGCTCGGCATACCCGAGACGCTGGGCCTCCGAGAGTGCCGCCGTGTAGTCGGCGCCGTCCTCGGTCATCTTCGTGAGGATGTAGTTGGTCGTGCCGTTCACGATTCCCATCACCCGGCGAACCGGCTCGCCGCGGAGGGACTCCCGCAACGCTCGCACGAGCGGGATGCCGCCGGCGACAGCCGCCTCGAAGAGAAGGTCGACACCCGCGGCATCGGAATGGGCCCACAGTTCGTGGCCCACGTTCGCGAGCAGTTCCTTGTTGCCCGTGACCACCGGCTTGCCGAGGTCGATGGCCGACATGATCAGCTCGCGCGCGGGCTCGATCCCACCGATGAGCTCGACGACGAGGTCGACGGAGGGGTCCTCCACCACGGCCCGGGCGTCACGCACCAGCACACCGTCGGCCAGCGCGACGTCGCGGTCCTTGGCCACGTTGCGCACTGCGACCTTCACCACCTCGAGGCGGATGCCGGTGCGGGCCTCGATAATCCCCGCCTGGCGCTCCACAAGCTGCACGAACGGCGCCCCGACGTTCCCGCAGCCGAGAACCCCGATGCGAACGGTGCGTGGTGACGGGCCGGCGGTCATAGGCACTCCAGCCTAGGGCTGGGCCTGTGGACAACCGCCGGGTTTTGGCGGCGGGGGTCGCCTACCAGTCGCCGTCGGAGCCCTCGAGTTCGTCGTCCAGCTCGTCGAGGTCGATGTCCTCGTCCTCGTCCTCGTCCTCGTCCTCGAGCAAGTCGTCTTCGTCGTGGTCGATGGCGTCCAGCATCTCCTCGTACGTGAGACCGCAGGATGTGCAACGGAGGTCAGCGCCGGTTCCGACGACGACCCCACCGCACTCGGGACAAAACTCGATCGACGACATTGCGCTACCTCCAGGTCCGACACCCGGGACCCGACGCCCGACGTCAGGGGCACCCTACGGACGGGGTGTGACGGGGTCAGCCGAGATCGAGGCGGACGAGATCTTCGTACTCCTCGCGGCGCACCACCAGGCCGGCGTCGCCGTCGGAGGCGAACACCACGGCCGGCCGTGGGATGCGGTTGTAGTTGCTCGCCATCGAGTACCCGTAAGCGCCCGTCACCGGGACCACCAGCAGGTCGCCCACGGCGACACCCTCGGGAAGCAGTGCATCGTCGATGAGCACGTCGCCGCTCTCGCAGTGCTTGCCGACCAACCGCGCATGGTGGGTGCGCGGCGCGTCGGCGCGCTGGGGGTCGAAGACCTCGTACCTGCTGCCGTAGAGCATCGGCCGTATGTTGTCGCTCATGCCGCCGTCGACGGCCACGTAGTCGCGCACACCGGGGATGCGCTTCACCGTGCCCACCCGGTACACGGTCATGCCGGCGGTGGCCACGATGCTGCGGCCGGGTTCGACACGCACCACCGTGCCTGCCGGGAGACCGGCGGTGGCGGACCGGATCGCCGCAGCCCACTGAGCCATGGTCGGTGCCGCGTCGTCCGAGGTGTACGGCACACCGAGTCCACCGCCGAGCGTGAGCTCGGGCAGACCGCACCTCGAGAACATCCCCACCATCGCCTCGCTCGCCTGCACGAAGAGCGACGCATTCAGCACGTTCGAGCCGATGTGGCAGTGGAGGCCCACCAGCACGACCGACGGGGAGGCCATGGCGCGTTCCACCGCGCGGTCGGCATCTCCGTTCGCGAGGTTGAAGCCGAACTTGGAGTCGTCCTGGCCGGTGGACACAAACTCGTGCGTCTCGGCGTGAACGCCGGGTGTGACGCGGATGTGCACGCGCGGGGCCGGGAGCCCCGCCCCGTGAAGCGCATCGAGGCGGTCGAGCTCGTCGAAGCTGTCGACGACGATGTGGTCGACTCCCGCCTCGATGGCCTCGCGCAGTTCGTCGAGTGACTTGTTGTTCCCGTGGAGGACGCACGACGACGCGGGGACCCCGGCGGAGAGGGCGGTGTGCAGCTCGCCGCCGGAGGCGACGTCCAGCATCAGGCCCTCCTCGTGTGCGAGCGACGCCATGCGACGGCAGAGAAACGCCTTGGTGGCATACACCACCCTCCCCTCGCCGAACTCGGCGACCGCCTCACGGCACCGCGCGCGGATGTGATCCTCGTCGTACACGTACAGAGGCGTGCCGTACCGGTTCGCCATCCCCGCCACCGGCACACCGGCGATGTCCAGTCGACCGTTGACGATGCGCGCGTTCTCGGGGAGCAGGTGCGCGGGGACGGGGCTCACATCTCCTCCGGTGCGCCGATGCCGAGCAGGTCGAGACCCTTCGCGAGCACCCGGGCGGTTGCGTCGCACAGCAGCAGGCGCGACCCGCGGGTGCGCTCGTCGTCGGCCCTCAGCACCGGGCAGTTCTCGTAGAAGGAGGTGAACGCACCGGCGAGGTCCCACAGGTACGTGCACAGACGGTGCGGGTGATAGCCGTCGAGTGCCTCCCACACCGCACCGTCGAAGCGCATGAGCGCGATCGCGAGCGCCCTCTCGCGCGGGTCGTCCAGAACCGGTTCCGCCGTGCGCACGGTGGCGCGCTCGATGCCGGCGCGCCGGAAGATAGAGCAGATGCGGGCATGCGCGTACTGCAGGTACGGCGCGGTGTGGGAGGCACTCGACGGCTATC
>JBJTFB010000120.1:0-2863 GCA_046093205.1 Acidimicrobiales bacterium | reverse complement strand
TCGTGGTGCACACGAGCACGTCGAAGCGGTGCTCCCAGAAGTCGAGCACGACCTGCTCGAGCTCGGTCTCGTCCATCTGACCGTGCGCGACGGCGATGCGCGCCTCGGGCACCAGTTCGCGCAGTTCTCTCGCGCGTTCCTCGATCGACTGCACCCTGTTGTGGACCCAGAACACCTGGCCCTCGCGCAGCAGTTCGCGACGGATCGCCTCGAGCGCGACCGGCTCGCTGTACTCACCGACGTAGGTGAGGATCGGCTGGCGGTCAGCGGGGGGAGTGTTGAGAAGTGAGAGGTCGCGGATGCCCACCAGGCTCATCTCGAGCGTGCGGGGAATCGGTGTCGCCGACATCGTGATCACGTCGACGTCGTGACGCAGGCGCTTGATGGCCTCCTTGTGCTGCACGCCGAAACGCTGCTCCTCGTCGATCACCAGCAGGCCGAGGTCCTTGAACGACACAGACTCCTGGAGGAGGCGGTGCGTGCCGATGACGCAGTCGACTTCACCAGACTTCAGCCCCTCGATGACCTTTCGTGATTCCGCGGCACTGAGAAACCGGGAGAGGACCTCGACGCGGATCGGATAGCCGGCGAAACGTTCGGAGAAGGTGTTGCCGTGCTGGGCAGCGAGCAGCGTGGTGGGCACGAGAACTGCAACCTGTTTGCCCGCCTGGATCGCCTTGAACGCGGCGCGCACCGCAACCTCGGTCTTGCCGAAGCCGACGTCCCCGCAGATCAACCTGTCCATCGGCACGGCGGACTCCATGTCCTCCTTCACTGCCACGATGGCCTTCTCCTGGTCGGGCGTCTCGACGAACGGGAAGGCCTGTTCCATCTCGTTCTGCCACGGGGTGTCAGAGGGGAACGCATGGCCTCTCGCGTTCACGCGCTTCTGGTACAGCACCACGAGTTCCTGCGCGACGGCCCGCACCGCGGAGCGAACCCGCGACTTCGTGCGGGCGAAGTCTGATCCGCCCATGCGGTGCAGCGTCGGCGCCTCGCCGCCCACGTACTGACGCAGCGATGCCAGCTGGTCGGTGGGCACGTACAGCCTGTCGCCGCCCTTGTACTCGATCAGCAGGTAGTCGCGTTCCACGCCCCGAGCGCGCGCTTCACCATTCCCTCGTAGCGGCCGACACCGTGGTGGGCGTGCACCACATAGCCACCGGGTTTGAGGTCCTCGAACACCGTGATCGCGGCGCGTGTGCGTGACTGGCTGCGCCTGCGGGCCGAACGTCGTCCGCTCAGGTCGGACTCCGTGATCACCGCCAGCTTGCTCGCCGGCATCGAGAAGCCCGCCGACAGGCGACCCACCGTCACCCATGCGCCGGGCTGCAGGAGGTCGTCCGTCCCACGTGCACGCCTGAACGACACACCGAAGCCGGCGAACAGGTCGACCAGTCGATTCGATGCCTCGTCGGTGGACGCGAGTGCCACCACCCGCCATCTCTCCGACAGCATCTGTGACACACGGGCCGCGACCGGGCCCGGGTCGTGCACAATCGGGCCCCAGCCCGCGGCCTGCACGAGTTGGGCGCCGGGGGAGTCGGGTGCGGACACCAGGTTCAGAGTGGGGACGGGCAGGTCGGCAGACAGGAGGCGGTCGGGTGAGACGTGCAGCCGCGGGAACTCAACGGATGCGTCGCGTGCCCAGGAGGATGCGAGAGCGCGGGCGAGGTCGTCCTCGTCGGCAATCAGTTCGCGCGCCCGGTCGAGCATGCGCCGCGGGTCGGCCAGCACCACGAACGCATCGGGGCCGATCGCATCGGTCAGCAGTTCGTCGTGATCGGTGAGCCACGGCAGCCAGCTCTCCATCCCGTCGAACACCTGACCCTCGGCGAGACGTTCCCACTGCTCGCGGCCCCAGGGTTCGGCGGACACCAGCGCCGCGGCGCGCGAACGGACGGTGCTGTCGACCACCAGCTCGCGGGCGGGGAACACCCGCACGGTGTCGATGTCCTCGGAACTGCGTTGGCCGGTGACGTCAAAGCGGGTGAGCCGGTCGACCTCATCGCCCCACGTGTCAATGCGTACCGGCTCGTCGTCGGTCGACGGGAAGATGTCCACGATCGAGCCGCGCCGCGCGAACTCACCGCGGTGCTCCACCACGTTCTCGCGTCGGTACCCGTAGTGCACGAGCCTCTCGCACATAGCGTCGAGGTCAACGGTGGACCCGCGCTGCACCTCGAGAGGGTCGAGACCCTCCCAGCCGGGTGCGAGTTTCTGGAGCAGGGCGCGCACTCCTGCCACCACAATGCGCGGCCGGTGGCCGTTGCTGCGCAGTCGCCACAGCACGCGGGTGCGCTCGCCCATGGTGTTCACCGCTGGGCTCACGCGCTCGAAGGGCAGGGTCTCCCACGCGGGGAAGTGCTCCACGTCGCCTTCGGGCACGAAGGCCGCGAGGTCGTCGGCGAGGTCGCGAGCGGCGGTGCCCGTGGGAGTGGCAATCACGAGCGGGGTGCGGCTGCCCGCACCGGCGAGGGCAGCGAGCACCACCGCACGGGCCACCTCGGGAACCGCGAGCACGGCGTTGCGCCTGCCCAGCACATCACGCAGGCCCGGTTCGTCCTGCGCGAGGAATGCGAGGTCGGCGAGTGGTGCGCCGACTGAGTCCATCACGTCACCGTCCGTTGAAGGCGGTCATTGCTGCCGTCACGCCGTCGGCAACGATCGCTTCCACGGCATCGGCCGCCACCGCGATGTTCACGTCCATCGCCTTGCGTGCGGCGGCTGACATCGGGCTGAGCACGTGGTCTGCACCCTGCTCCTTCGAGGACGGCTTGCCCACGCCGATGCGCACGCGCACGAAACCGGCCGAGTGGACGTGCTGGGCAGGCGCAACGCCGTGCTCGCGGTTCCCGAGGTG
>JBJTFB010000119.1:0-3837 GCA_046093205.1 Acidimicrobiales bacterium | reverse complement strand
CCATGGTGCCCTTCTCGCCCATCCGCATGATGGAGCCCTTGCCGAACTGCTTGTCGATCTGGGCGAGGGCGGCCTCCAGGGCCTTGTCGCGCTCGGGGCTTGGTGTGGTCATGGTGTTTCTGCCTTTCCGGGGGTTCCCCTGGGGGAACGCGGGACTGTAGGGACTGGGTGTGTTCGAACGACAGGACTGTAACTACGAACAGGTGTTCGGTCAAGCACCTCCGGTGCCGGCCATGTGGGCAGGCCCGTCCAGGGACGGGCAAGGGGCGGCCCGGCGGCCCAATCAGGCCCGGTCAGGTCCGTACAGGCCGGTTCAGGAGCCGCGGGAGGCGGTGTGCGCCTCGGCCTCCGCGAGGTCCTCCTCGGAGGGCCTGCGGATGAAGAGGTCGACCCCGAACCACACCGTGTAGGTGTTCGGGTACCACAGGATCGGCCACGCGACCGCAAGGAACGCGGCCACAACCAGCAGCGGCACGAGAGGCACGCCGAAGACCACGGCGACGATCATCCAGGCGATGATCGAACCGAAGGTGATGAACACGCCCATGGTGGCGGCACCCAGCTCGAAGCCCTCGTAGTTGCGCTGCCAGCCGAGCCCGCACGTGTTGCAGCGGTCGGACTTGCCGTACCACGAGGTGAAGAACGCTCCCCTGCCGCCGCACCATGCGCAGCGGCGGAAGAGGCCGCGCACGATCATGCGCGGGAACGGGGGGCGCTCGTGCCTAAGCGGTGAGCTCATCCACGAACTCCCCGAACACGTCCGCATACCGCAGGGCGTCCTCCTCCGAGTGCATCACCGAGATCAGCCACTGCTCGTCGAGACCGGGCGGCAGCATGATGCCGCGATTGATGCCGTGGATCCACTGCGCGAAGGCGAGGTCGAAGTCGGTCGACTTGTAGTCGCGGTAGTTGCGGATGGGCTCGGGAGCCCACGTGACGCAACCCTTGGCGCCGAACTGGATGGTGTGGGCCGGCAGCCCGGCACCGGAGATGACACCGTTGCAGGCGGCCACGAGGCTGCTGTTGCGCGCGATGGTCGCCTGCGTCTCCTCGGGGGTGCACACCTCCGACAACACGGCAACCGCGGCAGCCATCACCAGCGGGTTGCCGTTGTAGGTGCCGAGATGGAGCACACGGCCGGCGGTGATCTGGTCCATGCACTCGCGGGTGCCGCCGAAGGCACCGAGTGGCAGGCCGCCGCCGATGCTCTTGGCGAGGCACACGAGGTCGGGAGTGACCCCGAGTGCGCCGGTGGCTCCCGACCATCCGGCGGTGATGCCGGTCTTCACCTCATCGAAGATGAGAAGCGTGCCGTGGCGTCGGGTGATGTCACGGACTGCCTCGAGATACCCGGGCTGGGGCAGGCAGATGCCGATGTTCTCCATGACGGGCTCCACGATGAACGCGGCCACGTCGTTGCCGGTGAGTGCGCGCTCGAGCGCCTCGGCGTCGTTGTACGGGATGACGATCGTGTCACCGAGAACCGCCTTCGTGACGCCCGCGGTGGACGGAACCGGTGTGGGGTTGTCGGCCGGGCCGGCGAGGTCGAGCGAGGGCTTCATGGAGATCATGACCTCGTCGTGGTGGCCGTGGTAGCCGCCCTCCACCTTCACGATCTTGTCGCGGCCGGTGACCCCGCGTGCCACGCGGATGGCATCCATCGTTGCCTCGGTGCCGGAGTTCGTGAACCGCCACATCGGCAGCCCGTAGCGATTCCCCAGCAGCTCTGCGACGACGGCGTTGGTCTCGCACGGCGTGACGAAGAGGGTGCCGAGCTCGAGCTGCGCGTCGACCGCGCGGCGCACCGCGGGATGCATGTGGCCGGCGAAGAGGGCACCGAACCCCATGTCGTAGTCGATGTACCGGTTCCCGTCGACGTCCTCCATGTGGGCCCCCCACGACCGGGCAACCACGATCGGGTGTGGGTCGTAGGCCTGGAAACTGGACGGCACCCCGAGCGGCAGCACCTTGCGGGCGCGGTCGGTGGCGGACTGCGACCGCTTCGTGCGGTCGGCATATGTCTGAAGCTCTCGCCTCGTGATGTCTTTGGCCCTGTCGGCCAGGTTGTGGTGCAACGTGGAGTGCGTTGCCATCTGGATCACCCCGATTGGTATCTCCCTCCACTCTACCGAGCGCCCCATCGGGCAGGAAAGGGTTACCCACAGGGCGGCAAGTTGGGACGAAACCCCTGCCGTGGCACACTTGTTTCTCCACATGGTGGGTGTAGCTCAGCCTGGTTAGAGCGTCAGGTTGTGGCCCTGAAGGCCGGGGGTTCAAGTCCCCTCACTCACCCCACAGTCGTGTCGCGGGCGCCGGATCATCCCGGGGCCCGCGGCACCGACAGTGCACTCTCCGGTCGCAACCCCTGCGCCCTATGATGAGAAACCGACATACGCGCCTTTAGCTCAGCTGGTAGAGCAACGGACTCTTAATCCGCAGGTCCTGGGTTCGATCCCCAGAGGGCGCACCACTGTTTCGTCGTCTGCTGTTCGCAAACCGTTGTCCTGTCTGGGGTCGTCGTTCGGCTGGTTCGGGGAAATGCGCACACTTTCGTTCTGTACCGTGCGCATTTCGTGCGCATTTTCCTGTGCGTCCCTGTGGGCCTGTATCGCTGCGTCTATACGCGCCGCAATCAGCAGCCCTGCGTCCACGTCTGCCTGCCTGTGCCGGTGGAAGTAAATGTCGGCGGTAGTCGACGGGCGAGAGTGCCCGACACGCGTGGACATGACAGCCACAGGCACGCCTCCCTCGATACCCAGCGTCACGTTGCTGTGCCTCCCGTCATGCAGACGGATGACAGGCACCCCAGCAGCCCTGGCAGTGGCCCTGAAACGGTCTGTCAGCCTCTTGGGGTAAATGGGCTGCCCGTCCTGACTGGTCGCTACGTAGGGGCTGGGCCAACCTCCGAGCGCGGCAGCAGCGCGTTCCTGGTCGTCTTTCAGGCGTGCCAGTGCGTCCACCGACCCTGGGTCGATCGTGACGACACGTCTGCCTGCAGCCGTCTTGGGTGTCTCAACACGCACCTGGCCCGTGCCGGTGACAACGCGTGTCTGGCGCACGCGTATCTCACCTAGCACCAGGTCAACGTCGTCCCACGTCAGCCCCAGTAGTTCGCCACGGCGCAGACCCGTGACAGCCAGCAGCCGCCACAGTGCGTACAGGTCGTCATCTTTGTCGGCGCAGTACGCGAGGAACCGTGCGACCTGGTTGCTGTCCCACGTTTGCAGTTCGGGTCGTTCCCATTTCGGCAGGTCAACCAGCGCGGCGGGGTTCGTCGGGAGAATGTCAAGACGCACCGCGTCGTCGAGAGCCTTGTGCAGCGTCCCCGCGATGTTGCGCACCGTCTTGGCTGACAGCGGCCTGGTCGCGTCGTGTTTGCCTGCCCCTGTGCGTCCGTTCTGCAGCAGGTCGACGTACAGGGCACCGATTCGGGCGCGTTTCAGGTCGCGCAGTTTCAGGTTCCCGATTCGGGGAAGCAGGTACACGTCCAGGTGCACGCGCACAGTGTCCACGGTGGACTGTTTGACACGGCCCTGCGCCTGCCAACGCGTGAACCAGTCCTGCAGATAGTCCTGCACCGTGGTCTGACCAGTGCCCAGACCGTGCCCACGGTCGACCAGTGACAGTTGCCTGGTCAGTTCGCGTTGCGCGTCTGCCTTTGTCCAGCGGCGGCTGTAGCTGCTGACGTACCGCCGTTTCCCCAGGTCGTCCGTGTAGGTGAGTCTGTAACCCCAGCTCCCCGAACGCTTGCCGACTGTTCCACGTTGCGTTGTCACTGCCTGTCTCCCTTGTTTGTGTTTTCGTATTTGCGTCGCGCTGCCGTTATCTGTTTCTGCA
>JBJTFB010000118.1:0-5409 GCA_046093205.1 Acidimicrobiales bacterium | reverse complement strand
GTGCCCGCCATGATGCCTCCGTCCTTGAACTGGCTGCGCACCTCCTGCACCACCACGCCGGCCGTGCGGCCGACGGCGCGGATGGAGAGGGCGGAGAACAGGAACGGCACGGCGCCGCCGATGAGGAGACCGATGAAGATCTTCGGGTCGGCAACGTTGATGGCCAGTTCCGGCGCCGTGAAGACGCCGTCCGCGAGGTTCTTGATCTCGACGCCGAGCTCGGCACCCGCGATCTCGATGAACGAGGCGAACAGGGCCACCGCCGCGATCACCGCGGAGCCGATGGCGAAGCCCTTGGTCACGGCCTTCGTGGTGTTGCCCACCGCGTCGAGGCTGACCATGATCTTCTGCGGCTCACCGTGGAACTCGCCCGACATCTCGGCGATGCCGGCGGCGTTGTCCGACACCGGCCCGAAGGTGTCCTCGGACACGATCACGCCCGTGGTGGCGAGCATGCCCATGCCGCAGAGGGCCACGAGGTACAGCGAGAAGGTGAGGTTGCCGCCGCCGAGGCCGAGGGCCACGCCGATCGCGACCGCAATCGCCACGACTGCGTACACCGAGCTCTCGAGGCCGTACGCGGTGCCCGAGAGGATTGCCGTCGCCGGGCCGGTCTCTGCCGACTCCGCGATCTCCTTCACGGGCTTGTGGTGCGTGGCCGTGTAGTACTCCGTGAGGCGGCTGACGAGCTGTGCGAGCACGAGGCCGATGGCCACCGCGCCGAACACGCGCCAGCCGGCACCACCCAGGAGCTCCACCTTCTCGCCGGCGGTGCCCTTGGCGTTGCCCACGTAGCCGAGGGCGAGAGCGAGGGTGCCGATGAGGGTGAGCGAACCGGCCACCAGGAAGCCGCGGTTGATCGGCTTCAGGGCATCCGTCTCGCCCTCCTTCGCCTTCACTGCGAAGACGCCGGCGATCGATGCAACGACGCCGATGGCGCGTGCGGCCAGCGGGAACACGAGGCCCATCGCCGGATTGAGACCGATCGAGTTGAATGCGGCCACGCCGAGGATGATCGAGGCAACCAGGGTCACCTCGTAGCTCTCGAAGAGGTCGGCGGCCATGCCGGCGCAGTCACCCACGTTGTCGCCCACGTTGTCGGCGATGGTGGCGGGGTTGCGCGGGTCGTCCTCGGGGATGCCCGCCTCGACCTTGCCCACCAGGTCGGCACCGACGTCGGCTGCCTTCGTGAAGATGCCGCCGCCCACGCGGAGGAAGAGCGCCAGCAGCGAACCGCCGAAGCCGAAGCCCACGAGGATCACGCTCGAGGTGTTCTGGAACACCATGATGATGAGCGTCGCGCCGATGAGGCCGAGGCCCACCGTGAACATGCCGGCCACGCCGCCGGTGCGGAAGGCGACCGTGAGGGCCTTCGGCATGGAGTTCGTGAGTGCGGCGGCTGCCGTGCGCACGTTGCCCCGGGTGGCGAGGGTCATGCCGATGTAGCCGGTGAGGCCGGAGGCCAGACACCCGAGCACGAAGGCAAGGGTGCGCCAGAGGCCCGCCTGGCCGAAGGACAGGGCCTCGCTGCCGTCGCCCCTCTTGATGGCGGTGGACGTGACGAACACGATGGCCACGAGCGGGATCAGGATGAACCCGATCGTCCTGAACTGGCGCTTCAGGTAGGCCCAAGCGCCCTCCTGGATCGCCGCGGCGATCTCCCGCATCTTCGGCGAACCCTCGTCCGCTGCCATAACCGCCCGGACCAGCCAGAAGCCCACTGCGATGGCGAGGACGGCCGCCGCCGCGGAAAGCCACAGAACCAGCCATTCACCGCCCTTCAGTGTGAATTCCTGGTAGCCGCCCTCGGCCGCAATCAACCCTGTCACGTGACCATCTCCAGTGTTTTTTCGGGGCGGACCGGGGTGATCTCGCCCTCCGAACTGAACGTGGAAACACTAGTGAAAAAGGACACGAAACCACGACTTTGCGAAGTTGTGGCCCGCGGGGGAGCGGGGGCTACCGTCTTTTCCGCACGTTCCCGAGGGCCCAGCGGGGCCGCAGGAGTCCCACATGGCACAAGCGATATCGAGCCACAGAGGTCCGGTCACCGGCACCGCGGCGAGGGCCCGCAGGCGCCGTCCATTCGTCATCGACATCTACTCCACCGCGGTGGGCAAGAAGTACGCCATGGGCATCACCGGCATCGGTCTCATGGGGTTCGTTCTCTTCCACATGATCGGCAACCTGAAGATGTACATGGGGGCGGCCGACCTCGACCACTACGCGCACTTCCTCCAGACACTGCTGTACCCGCTCGCGCCGAAGGGCTGGGTGCTGTGGATCCTCCGCGGAGGGCTCATCGCGATGCTGTTGGTGCACCTGCACGCAGCCTGGTCGCTCACGGTGCTGAACCGCCGGGCGAGACCGGTGAAGTACCAGAGTGCACGCGACTACCAGATCGCGAATTTCGCCAGCCGCACGATGCGGTGGTCGGGCATCATCATCCTCGCGTTCCTCGCGTGGCACCTTCTCGACCTCACGTTCGGCGTCGTCAACGACCATGTGGGCACCATGATCAGCCATCCCGGTGACACCGAGCCCGTGAAGGACGTCTACGGCAGCGTGGTGGCGTCCTTCGAGCGCACACCGGTCGCGTTCTTCTACGTGGTGGCGAACATCCTCCTCGGCATCCACCTGTTCCACGGGGCCTGGAGCATCTTCCAGTCGCTCGGCTGGAACAACCCCCGTTTCAACAGGTGGCGGCGCGCGTTCGCCACCGGTTTCGCCGCCGTCATCGTGGTCGGCAACGTCTCGTTCCCCGTGGCCGTGATGGCCGGCATCGTCGGCTGACGGAAAGCAAAGGAATCCCCATGAGCCTCACACAGCAGCTCCTCGCGAAGAACACGGTCACCCTCGACTCCAAGATCCCGGCCGGCCCGGTGGAGGACAAGTGGGACACCTACAAGTCCGACATGAAGTTGGTGAACCCCAACAACAAGCGCAAGTTCAAGGTGATCGTGGTGGGCACCGGGCTCGCCGGCGCTTCGGCGGCGGCCACCCTCGCCGAGCTCGGCTACCAGGTGGATGCGTTCACCTTCCACGACTCGCCGCGCCGCGCGCACTCGATCGCCGCACAGGGCGGCATCAACGCCGCGAAGAACTACAAGGGCGACGGTGACTCCGTGCACCGTCTGTTCTACGACACCGTGAAGGGAGGCGACTTCCGTGCCCGCGAGGCGAACGTTCATCGTCTCGCCCAGGTGAGCGTGAACATCATCGACCAGATGGTCGCCCAGGGCGTCCCGTTCGCGCGCGAGTACGGCGGCCTGCTCGACAACCGTTCGTTCGGTGGCGCGCAGGTGAGCCGCACGTTCTACGCGCGCGGCCAGACCGGCCAGCAGCTCCTTCTCGGCGCGTACCAGCAGTTCGCCCGCCAGGTCGGCCTCGGCGGCATCCGCCTGTTCAACCGCACAGAACTGGTCGACGTGGTCGTGATCGACGGCCGTGCGTCGGGCATCGTGGTGCGCGACCTCGTCACCGGCGAGATCTCCTCGCATGCGGCGCATGCCGTGGTGCTCGCCACCGGCGGCTACGGCAACGTGTTTTTCCTGTCCACGAATGCGATGGCGTGCAACGTCACGGCGGCGTGGAGGGCACACCGTCGCGGTGCACTCTTCGCGAACCCCTGCTACACGCAGATCCACCCGACCTGCATCCCCCAGAGCGACGAGTCGCAGTCGAAGCTGACCCTCATGTCGGAGTCGCTGCGCAACGACGGCCGCGTGTGGGTGCCCACCAACCCCGACGAGACCCGTCCGGCGCACCTCATCCCCGAGAGCGAGCGGGACTACTACCTCGAGCGTCTGTACCCGTCGTTCGGCAACCTCGCGCCGCGCGACATCTCGTCGCGTGCGGCCAAGCGGGCCGTCGACAAGGGACTCGGCGTCGGTCCGAAGAAGAACGGTGTGTACCTCGACTTCTCCGATGCCATCAACCGTCTCGGCCAGGAGACCGTCGCGGAGCGCTACGGGAACCTGTTCGAGATGTACGAGCGCATCTCGGGCGAGAACCCCTACGAGCAGCCGATGCGCATCTACCCGGCCACGCACTACACGATGGGCGGACTGTGGGTGGACTACGAGCTGCAGACCAACATCCCGGGCCTGTATGCCGCGGGTGAGGCGAACTTCTCCGACCACGGTGCGAACCGCCTCGGTGCCTCGGCGCTGATGCAGGGTCTCGCGGACGGCTACTTCGTGCTGCCGTACACCATCGGCAACCAGCTGGCGCCGATGCTGAACAAGCCGATCCCCGGCACCGACCACCCCGAGTTCAGGAAGGCCGAGGAGGAGGCGCGCCAGCGCTTCAACGGTTACCTCGCGGTGAACGGAACGAAGTCCCCCGACTTCTTCCACCGCGAGCTCGGCAAGATCATCTGGGAGTACTGCGGCATGGAGCGCACCGAGCAGGGCCTCGAGAAGGCGCTCTCGGAGATCCCCGCGCTGTACGAGGAGTTCCGCAAGGACCTGCGCGTCACCGGTGACGGGTCGAGCCTCAACCAGACGCTCGAGAAGGCCGGACGCGTGGACGACTTCTTCCAGCTCGGCATGTTGATGTGCCGGGACGCTCTCGACCGCAACGAGAGCTGCGGTGGTCACTTCCGCGCCGAGTACCAGACCGATGACGGCGAGGCGCAGCGTGACGACGAGAACTTCTGCCACGTCTCGGCGTGGCAGTGGGGCGGCGACCCGATGAAGCCGAACCTCAACGTGGAGCCGCTCGAGTTCGAGGCCGTCCACCTGGCGACGAGGAGCTACAAGTGAGCAACCATCTGCAGAACATCACCCTGCGCGTCTGGCGCCAGGGCGGTCCGAACGAGAAGGGCCGCTTCGAGGAGTACAAGGTCGACTCCATCACCGACGAGGCGTCATTCCTCGAGATGCTCGACATCCTGAACGACGACCTCGTGCACCAGGGCAAGGAGGCAATCGTGTTCGACCACGACTGCCGCGAGGGCATCTGCGGCACGTGCTCGCTCATGATCAACGGACAGGCCCACGGTCCGCAGAAGGGCACGGCCACCTGCCAGCTGCACATGCGCAAGTTCAAGAGCGGCGACGTCATCACCATCGAACCGTGGCGGGCGTCGGCGTTCCCGGTGGTGAAGGACCTGATGGTCGACCGTTCGGCATTCGACCGCATCATCGAGTCCGGCGGCTTCATCACCGCAGAGACCGGCGGTGCCCCCGACGCAAATCTCATCCCCATCGCAAAGACGGTCGCGGACGCCGCAATGGACTCCGCCGAGTGCATCGGCTGCGGTGCGTGTGTCGCGGCGTGCCCGAACGGTGCCGCGAACCTCTTCACCGCCGCGAAGGTGGCCCACCTCAACCGCCTGCCGCAGGGCCAGGCGGAGCGCTACAGCCGTGTCGAGGCGATGGTGGAGACGATGGACGAGTACTTCGG
>JBJTFB010000117.1:0-9054 GCA_046093205.1 Acidimicrobiales bacterium | reverse complement strand
GTACTCGTCCGAGAGCATCCAGTTGATCTTCTCGGGCCACCACGTGGGCACCGTGACGCCCAGGGTTCCGCCGGGCTTCAGCACACGGTGCAGTTCCGAGATGGCGGTCACGTCGTCCTGGATGTGCTCGAGCACCTCGCTCGTCACCACCGCGTCCGCGGACGTTGCCCTGAAGGGGCTCTCCTACCTGCTCGAGGCGATGGCGAAGCTGCGCACCGAGCGCGACGTGCGCCTCACGATCATCGGCAGGCCGAGGCCCGGCCACAGCATGGACCTCATCCACTCGCTCGGTCTCGAACCCCACATCGACTTCGTGTCGGGCGTGCCCGACGAGCGCATCGTGGAGCTCTACGCCGAGGCCGAGCTTGCGGTGGTGCCCAGCCTGTACGAGGGTTTCAGCCTGCCCGCGGTGGAGGCCATGGCAACGGGGACATGCCTCGTTGCCACCGACGGTGGCGCACTGCCCGAGGTCACCGGCACCGACGGGGACGAGGCGCATGCGGTCGAGGGACACGCCCATGTCCTCGTGGATGTCCTTGATGCTGTTCTCGCTGACCACCACGATGCGCGGCATCCGCGAGGCCACCTTGCCCTGCATGTCGACGAATGAGTACCAGCGCTTCAGTGACCACTTCTTGTAGAGGCTCTTCGCGTGGCTCATCTCGAGCTCGCGGTCCTTCGTGATGGGGTGGTGTAGCGTGACGATTGTGGGGAAGAGTTTCTCGATCCTCAGGATGTCCCAGCCGAGGCACTGGTTGTCGTGCACGAGATCGAAGTCGCCGCGCCGGCCGCGCAGCTCGCGCAGCGCGCGCTTGCTGAACGCGAGCGGCTCACTGAACTGGCCGCCGAGGAACCTCATGGTCTCGACCACGTCGGGCCATGACTTCAGCTCCCAGTAACCGGGCAGACGGCCGGGGTACTGGTCATTGAAGATGTCGAGGCTGCGCAGCCTGTGCAGCTCGATGCGGTCGTCCAGCACCGGGTAGGGCTGGCCACCGAACACCTCCACGTGGTGCCCGAGGTCGACGAGTGCCTTCGTGAGATGACGCGTGTACACGCCCTGGCCGCCGACGTGCGGCTTGCCCCTGTAGGTGAGGTACGCGATGCGGAGCGGGCCGTCCGGGTCCCCCTGCAGAGTCATAGGGACGAAAGGCTAACTGCGCCCCTTCTTGTTGGCTCTCGAGGCAACGATACTGAGAGCGCACAGCCACAGCAGAAGCGCCCATATGTACGGTGCATTCCCCGTGCGGGCGTACGGGGTGCTGCCGGAGCGCAGCCCGACAGTTGCGATGATCACCCGTCGTTCACCGATCGATGTGCGGTCGGTGACCGTCCCGGAGGGCGAGACGAACGCCGAGAACCCGGTGGGTGCGGCCTGAACCACCCAACGCCCCTGTTCGCGTGCGCGCACCCGTGACGATGCAAGCTGCTGGGTCTGGAGAACGGTGAGGGTGTAGCTGGACCCGTTGGTGGGGTTCACGATGACTCTGCCCCCCGCCGCGACGCCCTCGTTCACGCGGCCCCCGAAGAAGACCTCCCAGGAGATCGCCACCGCCATCCGCACATCGTTCGCATCGACGAATGCCGGGCCGGTGCCGGCGACCGCATCGCGCGGCACGAGCTCCACCGGCGCACCGATTGCATCAAGAACACCGCGCATCGGCATGTACTCACCGAACGGCACGCGGCGCCGCTTGTCGTAACGCGCGGTGATGGTTCCGTCGGGTTGCACGACGACCTGGGCGTTGGTGAACCCTCGGCCGTCGGGGGAGTTCTCCGTGATGCCCACAACGAACGGCACGACGAGCCTGCGCGCCTCAGCCGTGACCGCTGCGTGCTCGGCACTGCCCTCGAACGTCCCACGGCCGCTGATGTTGATGACGTTCTCCGGCCAGACGACTGCGGTGAGTGAACTGCCGTCGGTGACGGTGCGTGTTGCATCGATGTGTGCGTCGAACACCGCGCGAGGGTCGGTGTCGATTGCGTGCGTGCCCTGCTCGCCGCCGCCCTGCACCACCGCGAAACGAGCCTCGCCGTCACTGCGCACCGAACCGAACGGTGCGGCGACGGCCAACAACGCGAGCGCTACCGCCGCCGCACGGAGCCTCCGTTCGGAGAACGCGGTTGCGAGAACCACCCAGCACACCAGCACCGCACCGCCCACCGTGGCGAACCGTGCGACGGGGGACTGCGACTGCGAGATCGCAAGTGTGGCGAGCGGGACACCGCCGAACGGAACCGAGAGCCGTGCGGTCTCGGCAAGTGCGTGCGTCGCAACCAGCGCCGGCCGGTGCAGGTGGGGTGCGGCACGCCCGATCACCGCCGACAGTGCACCGGCCGCTCCGTGCAGTGCGGCGAACGCCGCACACGCGGCCACATAGCCGGGTGCGGTGAGCCACCACATCCACACCAGCGCGGGCACGAACCAACCGAGTGCCCACAGGAACGCGGTGCGAAACGGCGTTCGCGATCTCTCTGCAAGCCGCGCGTACCACGCGCACCCCACGAACGCGAGAGGCCACCAACCCCACGGTGGCATCGACGCGGCAACCATCATTCCGGCCGCCACGGGGGGGAGTTGCTTCCTCACGGCGCGAGGGATGCGGTGACCACGTAGCGCTGTCGTGTGGACCCGCGGGGGTGGCAGGTGAACATCGTGAGGGTGGCGTTCTCCGTCTGGTCGAGGAGCCAGGTTGCGTCGTTGCGCACCACACGCGTGCGGGTGACGACGTAGCGATGCCGTGTGCCGCGTCTCGTCACGATGATCTCGTCACCGGCGCGCAGCTTCTGCACGTCCCAGAGCGGACGGGGTCTCACGGTGCGGTGCCCTGCGAGCACCATGTTGCCCTCCTCGCCGGGAAGTGCGGTGCCAGGCCACCATCCCATGCCCCGGTTGAACTGGCGGTCCGTGATCCCCGAGCGGATCGTCTGTGTCACGCCCAGCGCCGGGATCTCCACGGAGCCGATCACGGTGTCGCGTGCGGGTTGGCGGTTGCGCTCGGCACCTGCGGAAGCAGCCGGGGAAACGGTGAGGAGCGCAAGGGCCGCTGCGAGCACCCTCAACGCACGGCTCCTGCTCATGGAACGAATCTATTGCCGCGGACGTTGGTCTAGCGGGCGTCGAGGTGGGCGAGCACGGAGGCGGCGGCCGCGCGGCCCTGCTGCACGCACGCCGGAATGCCGATGCCGCGGTAGCTCGCACCCGCGAGGAACACGCCGGGAGCCGACTGTGCGAGCTCCGCCTCGATGCGCGAGAGACGCGGGAAGTGGCCGGGCCGGTACTGCGGGAACGAATGAGTCCAGCGCGTGATGCGCGTCTCCTGCGGTTCGAAGTCGGTCCCGAGATGGTGCTTGAGGTCGGCAAGAGTGAGGTCGAGGACCGTCGTGTCGTCGTTGTGCATCACATCGGCCCCGTCACGGCCGAGCGACACGCGCAGGATTCGCGAGCCGTCCCCGGGGCGCCAGTGGGCCCACTTGTTCGACCCGAACGACACCGCCGTCACCCATCGCTGGTCCGGCTTCGGCACGAGGTACCCGCTTCCCGACCACTCCCTGCGCCACTGGTGCCCGGGAACCGCGAGGGTCACCATCACCACGGACGCATGGTCCCACCGTGCGAGAGCCTGCGACACCTCCGCATCGAGGGGGCGCACCATCTGTGCACTGTGCGCGGCGGGTGAGGCAACCACCACGGCGTCACACTGCAGTGTCTCCGCGCCGGTGAGCACGAGGTAGCTGCCCGCGGAGGGTGCAACTTCGTTCACGCGTGCGGAGGTCATGATGCGCCCGCCGAGCGATGTCACCTTCTGGGCGAGGGTCTCCACGAGCGAGCCCATGCCCCGCAGCGGCACCGCGAACACGGGGCCGGCTTGCGTCGGTGCCCGCCGTGCGTCGGCCGCGGCCGCGAGGAGACTTCGGCGCGAGGTGAGGGCGTTGATCTGCGGGACTGCCTCGAGGCTGAATCGGTCCGTGTCGGCGGCGTAGATGCTGCCCACCAGCGGGTCGACGAGACGTTCGTGCACCTGGCGGCCGAAACGCCGGCGGATGAGTGAGCCGACCGAGTCACCGTGGGGCATGCGCGGCAGCACCGGCTCGATGCCCGCGCGCAGCTTCCCGAGCGGACTGAAGAGACCTGACATCGCGAACGCGCGCACCTTCGCTGGCACCCCCATCAGGATGTCGCCCGGTATCTCGTGCAGTCCGTCGTGCCACACGTACGCACCGGCGCCGGTGGGCGAGGTGAGGGCCGCGCCGAGACCGATGTCGCCGGCGAGCTGCACGGCCCAGGGCACGCGCGTCAGGAACGCATCGGCTCCCTCGTCGACGGCGGGAAGCCCGGCGAAGGGTGACGTCCGGATGAGCCCGCCGACCACAGGTGATGCCTCGAGAACCGTGACCTCGGTGGGTTCGTGTGCGTCCGCGAGAACGGAGAACGCGGCGGTGAGGCCGGTGATGCCCCCGCCGATCACCACCACCCGCCGGCCGGTCGCGCGGCGTCCGCTCACGCGGCGACCACTCTCCTCGCGAGCGCGGCCATCACTGCGGCGTTGTCGTTCACGCACGCCGTGCGCGCGAACGCGAGTCCGTGCGCCCGGGCGCGGTGCGCCGCCTCGATGTCGAGGTCGTACAGCACCTCGAGGTGGTCGGCGACGAAACCGCACGCCGAGACGAGCACGCCGTCAATCGGCTCGTCGGTGCCGTGCTGGGCGGCGAAGCTGTCGATGACCTCGAGAATGTCCGGGCCGATCCACGGCTCTGGGGTGCGACCGGCCGACTGCCATGCGATCGACCACTGCGACCACCGTGTCAGCCCTGCCTCCGCGGCAACTGCCTCGGCCGTTGCGCGCAGTTCGTCCGGGTAGGGGTCGCCACCGTCGATGATGCGCTGCGGCAGTGAGTGCGCGGTGAACAGCACCTTCGTGCGCTCGGGCATCGTCGCAAGCCTCGAGCGAATGTCGTCGGCGAGGAACGACACGTACGCCGGCTCGACGGCCCAGCTCTCGACCCCGGTCACCTCGATGCCGTGCGGTGCCGCGGCCTCGCGCAGGCGGCCCATGTACTGGCCGATCGAGTACGACGAGTAGTGCGGTGCGAGCACCAGGCCGACCGCGCGACGGAAACCCGCCGCGGCGATCTCGGCGACCGCGTCCTCCACGAACGGCGTGGCGTGCTTGAGCCCGAGGGTGACGTGGTACCGGCCGGGCTCCAGTGCGTCGAGCTCATGCTGGAGTGAGTCGCGCTGTGCCTCGGTGAGTTGCTTCAGCGGGGACAGACCGCCGATCGCCTCGTAGCGGGCGGTGAGTTCCTCGAGGAGCTCGGGTGTGGGAGGTCTGCCGCGCCGGATGTCGGTGTAGTACGGGAGAATCTCCTCCTTGGTGCGCGGGGTGCCGTATGCCATCAGCACCACGGCGGTGCGGTCGGCGTTGCTCATCGGGCGGTCCTTTCGTGGACGAGTTCCACCACGGCCGCAAGAACGGCCGGGTCGGTGTCGGGCTGCACGCCATGACCGAGGTTGAAGATGTGTCCAGGGTGGCCGTTGTTGTCCGCCAGCACCGCGTCGGCGCCACGGGTCGCCGCCTGCGTGCCGGCGAGGACGAGGGCGGGGTCGAGGTTGCCCTGCACCACGGTGCCGGTGCCGAGCCTGCGGCGTGCGTCGCCTATCGACGTGCGCCAGTCGAGACCGATGACCCTGTTGCCCACGGTGTTCATCGACTCGAGGAGGTGGTCGCAGCCGATGCCGAAGTGGATGCCCGGGACTCCCGGATGCAGCTCCGCGAGACGCGAGAACACTGCCGTGGTGTGCGGGCGCACGAAGCGGTCGTAGTCCGTCCGCGAGAGGGCACCCGCCCATGAATCGAACACCTGGAATGCCTCGGCACCGGCCGACAGCTGCAACGACACGAACATGACAGAGTGCTGCACGAGTCTCTCCATCACCTCGTGCCACAGCACCTCGTCGGTGTGCATCATGCGCTTGGTGTTCTGGTACGTGCGGCTGGGCCGTCCCTCGATCAGGTACGAGGCAACGGTGAACGGGGCCCCGGCGAACGCGAGCAGCGGCACCTCCAGCGCCCGCGCGAGGATCGCGACGGTGTCGGTGACGTAACTGACGTCGTCGGCCTCGAGGGGGCGGAGCCGGGCGAGGTCGGCGCTCGAGCGCAACGGCGACTCGGCGACCGGGCCGGTGCCCGGTGCGACATCGATGCCGTATCCCACCGCGTGAGCGGGCACCACGATGTCGCTGTAGAGAACCGCCGCGTCCACCCCGTAGCGGCGCACGGGCTGCAGCGTGATCTCGGCGGCGACGTCGGGCTTCTTGATCGCGGTGAGGATGCTGCCCTCGCCCCGTACTGCCCTGTACTCGGGGAGACTGCGACCTGCCTGGCGCATGAACCACACGGGGGTCCGGGCCGCGGGCCGGCCCGCGGCGGCCGCGAGGAACGGGTCGGAGGGCCTGCTCGTCACCCTCACGACGCTATCTGCGGTTGTCCCTCGCCATCCTGCGCAGTTGTGCGTCTATGCGCGCGATGCGCGTGCGTGCCGGGGGGTGCGCCGTCACGAGGCGGTCGCGCCAGTTGGTGGGCCGCTCCCCGAGACCGGTCTCGGCCACCCTGCGCAACGAACGCATCAGCGGTTTGCCGAATCCCATCTCCACCGCGCGCTGGTCGGCGGCGAATTCCGCCCCCTTGCCCACGGCGTTGCCCACGTACTGCGCGAACGTGACCGTGGCGAGGAACAGCCACGACACGATGGTGAGAAGGCCGGCCAGCGTGCGCCCGGCGACAGCCGCCGCGTTCGAGCGTGATCCGCGGGCCGCGCGTCGTTCGATGGTGTCACCGGCCGCCTCGGCGATGTTCTGCAGTGCGAAGCCCGTGCGGGCGAGAAGGATGATCGGCACGGTGAGCCACTGGCTCACCGTGAGCGCGACCGTGTGCATGCCGAGGTGATGGGAGAACTCGTGCGCGAGGACCCCGGTGAGTTCTTCCTCGGGGAGGTTCTCCACCGCCCACCGCGACACGACCATCAGGTGACCGCCCGTGGCGAACGCGTTGAGGTCGTCGGAGTCGACGACCGCGAGCACGTAACGCGAGGGTCTCACGTGGTTGCGCTGCGCGACCACCGCCCACGCGCCCTGGAGCCGGGCACGTTCGTTCGCCGTGGGGGAGCGCGCGCCGATGAGGCGTTGCAGCAGCACCCGCTGTGCCGGCTGCCAGAACAGCACCCCGCCGAGCAGCAGCCAGCACCCCGCGAACAGCCACCACGGGACCGCCGCGAACCGCGAGACCACCCACCACAGCGCCCCCACCGATGCCGCCCATGCGGGCAGAAGGGCGACCACGGGAAGGAACGCCGCGACGGCATGACCGTCGATGCGTCGGGCGGAGACCATCCGGTCGGTGCGTGGCACGGCCGACAGTCCACCAGCCACGGCACGGGCCGTCAACAACCCTGCGCTCGCGCTCGGGAGAGTGACGACGCGTGTCACCTACACTTCTGTCATGCCTGCTCCCGTGATCCCCGGTGCCGAACCTTTCTCACACGTCGGGGAAGGTGACATCGGCGCGCTGGTGCTGCACGGGTTCACCGGCAACCCCGGTTCCATGCGCGAGCTCGCGGAGGCCTGTGCGAGGGCCGGCTTCCACGTGGAACTGCCGCAGCTCGCCGGGCACGGCACCGCTGTTGAGGACATGATCCCCACCCGTTGGGCCGACTGGACGGCGAGCGTGGAGGCCGCGTACTCGGCCCTCGCGGCCCGTGCATCACGGATCGTCGTGCTCGGTCTCTCCATGGGCGGGTCGCTCACGCTCTGGACCGGTCTGCAGCACCCTTCGGTCCGCGGTCTCGTGTGCGTCAACCCCGCCACCCAGCCTCAGGCACCCGAGGTGCTGGACATGCTGAAGGGGATGATCGACGCGGGCACGGAGATGATGGACGGCATCGGCAGCGACATTGCCGACCCCGACGTTCACGAGACCGCGTACCCGGGAACGCCGCTCGCCCCCGCGCACAGCTTCATGGTCGACGGCCTCATGCCGATGTCGCAGCGCTTCGGCGAGCTGAAGATGCCGCTCCTCCTGTTCACCTCCGTCCAGGACCACGTGGTGAACCCGGCGGACAGCGATGCTCTCGCAGCCTCGTACGGCGGCCCGGTGGAGCGCGTGATCCTCGAGCGCAGCTACCACGTGGCCACCCAGGACTACGACAAGTTCCACATCTTCGAGAAGTCCGTCGACTTCGTCCGTCGCGTCACCGCATGACGACGGCGCCATGACTGGCGTGCTGCTCGCGTCCATCCCCAGTCCGTCGGCCGGGTCGATCGGGATCGGCCCGTTGAGACTGAACGCGTACGGGTTGATGATCGCGATCGGCGTGATCGTCGCGGTCCGCATCGCATCGCGCCGGATGGAACGGCGCGGTGTCGGGACCCCCGATGACATGGCGTCGATTGCGATGTGGGCGGTGCCCGCGGGGATCCTCGGTGGCCGTCTGTACCACGTGGTCACCTCGGTCGGTTCGTACCGCGGGCGATGGATCGAGGTGCTGTGGGTGTGGAAGGGCGGCCTCGGAATCTGGGGCGGCGTCGCACTGGGCGTGATCGTCGGGATGCGTCGCGCGCGGGCCCTCGGTCTCGACCCCGTGGCGGTGGTGGCGTGCGCGACACCCGGCATCGCGGTGGCGCAGGCAATCGGAAGGTGGGGCAACTGGTTCAACCAGGAGCTGTTCGGCAGGCCGACCGACCTTCCGTGGGCGCTCGAGGTGTCGGCCGCGAAGGCGCGCGCGGCCGGGTATGCGGCGGGCACCACGTTCCACCCCACCTTCCTGTACGAGTCGCTCGGCTGTCTCGCGATTGCCGGTCTGCTGGTGCTGGTGGAGCGGCGCTACCGCACCCGCCGCGGGCAGATCTTCCTTGTGTACCTCGCGATGTACACGTTGATGCGCTTCTTCATCGAGGGTCTCCGGGTTGATCCCTCGCGGTCCACCGGGCCGCCGTACGAGGCTGCGAGAGCATCGCTGTCCGCCGGGTTCACCACGTGGCCACCCAGGACTACGACA
>JBJTFB010000116.1:0-4219 GCA_046093205.1 Acidimicrobiales bacterium | reverse complement strand
GAGGCGAGCGTGCGCGAGCTGCCCTCGGGCCGGCGCGTGGTGTGGGTGGAGGTCGACGGGTCGTACCACCGCGGTGCACTGTCGGCGGACGCTTCTCAGGTGATTGCCGTTGCCGCGACGACCGCCCGCACGAAGGGGATGCCCCTGGTGGGCAAGTTCGCCTCGTCGGGTGCGGAGATTCGCGAGGGCATTGCCGCACTGCACGGATGGGGCACGGCCGCCAAGGCACTGGCCGACTGCTCAGGTGTCGTTCCCGTGCTGTGCATTGTCGACGGACCGGCGGTGTCCGGCCCCGCACTGCTGATCGGGCTCGCCGACCTCGTGGTGATGACCGAGGATGCCTATGCCTTCGTGAGCGGGCCGACCATGGTGGAGGAGTTCACCGGTGTCGCGGTGTCCACCGAGGAGCTCGGCGGCGCCCATGCGAACGCTCGCCACAGCGGCGCAGCATCGGCGGTGGTGGTCGATGTGGCTGCGGCGGCGGCATGGGTGGACGAGGTGCTCCAGTTCCTGCCCGACAGCGTGAACGACCTCCCCACGGTGTCCGCCACCGACGACCCCGACGCCCGACCCACGCCGGAGGCGGGCGACCTGCTGCCCGTCTCCGCCACCGGAAGCTACGACGTACGCCACGTGATCGAGTCACTCGTGGACGACGGGTACCACTTCGAGACACGCGCCCGTTGGGCAACGAACGTGGTCACCACCTTCGCAACCGTCGCGGGATACCCGGTGGGCATCGTGGCGAACCAGCCGATGTCCCTCGCCGGCACACTCGACATCCCTGCGTCGCAGAAGGCGGCCCGCTTCGTGGCGTTCTGCGACGCCTTCAACATCCCCATCCTCACGCTCGTCGACACGCCGGGCTTCTACCCCGGCAAGGACCTCGAGTGGCGCGGCATGATCCGCCACGGTGCTCAACTGGTGTTCGCCTACGGGCGTGCCTCGGTGCCGCGGGTGTGCGTGATCCTGCGCAAGTCCTACGGCGGGGCGTACATCGTGATGGATTCGAAGCGAATGGGGAACGACCTCTGTCTCGCCTGGCCGGGCGCCGAACTCGCGGTGATGGGCGCCGGGCAGGCATCCGCGATCCTCCAGCGCCGTGCCGGCCCGGAGGAGAAGGCCGAGTTCGAGCGCGACTATGCAGAACGTCTGTTGAACCCTTATGTGGCGGCGGAACGGGGTTTCGTCGACGCGGTGGTGGAACCTGCCGACACCCGACGGGAGATCTGTGCAGCGCTTCACATGCTGAGGGACAAGCGCGAGCGACTCGTGTCGCGAAAGCACGACAACACTCCCCTCTGAGTGGCCACGGGGACTGTGGCCCGGACGGGCCCATCGCCTAGTCTGACTTGCGGGGATAACGGCCCCACACCCACATAGTCAGTATTCGAAGGGGATCCCACGTGGCTGACACCATCACCATCATCGATGACCGAACCGGAAAGAAGGTCACGGTGCCGATCAACGGGGGGACGTTCTCCTCGGCCGCACTCCGCGAGCTCGACCCGAACCTCTTCATGTACGACCCGGCGTACCTCTCCACCGCCGCGTGTGCGAGCGCCATCACGTACCTCGACGGCGACAACGGCGTGCTGCGTTACCGCGGATACCCGATCGAGCAGCTGGCCGAGAAGTCCACCTTCCTCGAGGTTGCGTACCTGCTGCTGAACGGTGAGTTGCCCACGCCCGCGCAGATGGACGGCTGGGTGCACGATGTCACCCACCACACGTTGATCCACGAGAACATGCGCAAGCGGTTCGTGGACGGCTTCCACTACGACGCCCACCCGATGGGCATGTTCGTCTCGGCCACCGCGGCGCTCGGCACCTTCTACGACGACGCGAAGAACATCTTCGATGCCGCCTCGCTCGAGAAGCAGACCATGCGCCTGATCGCCAAGGTCCCCACCATCGCGGCCATGTGCTACCGGTTCAGCCAGGGTCTCCCCTTCGTTCTGCCGAACAACTCCATGTCGTACGCCCAGAACTTCCTGAACATGATGTTCAAGATCGGCGACAACTACACGGTCGACCCCGTGCTGGCACGGGCCATGGACATCCTCTTCATCCTCCATGCCGACCACGAGCAGAACTGCGGCACCACCGCGATGCGCGTGGTGAGCTCGGCGCAGAGCGACCCCTACACCGCCACGGCGGCGGCAGCGTCCGCCCTGTACGGGCCGCTGCACGGCGGCGCGAACGAGGCTGTGGTGCGCATGCTCACCGAGATCGGCAGCATCGAAAACGTGCCCGCCTTCATCGAGGGCGTGAAGGGCGGGTCCGGGCGCCTGATGGGCTTCGGCCACCGCGTGTACAAGAACTTCGACCCGCGTGCGACCATCATCAAGAAGACCGCCTACGAGGTGTTCGAGGTCACCGGGAAGAACCCGCTGCTCGACGTGGCACTGAAGCTCGAGGAGGTCGCCCTCAGCGACGACTACTTCAAGTCGCGCAAGCTCTACCCCAACGTGGACTTCTACTCGGGCCTGATCTACCAGGCACTCGGGTTCCCCGTCGACATGTTCACCGTGCTGTTCGCCATCCCCCGCACCGTCGGGTGGCTGGCCCACATGAAGGAACTGCTCGGCGACAAGGAGCAGAAGATCAGCCGGCCGCGCCAGTGGTACATCGGCCCCGATGCCCGCGACTGGGTGGACCCCGCAAAGCGTTGACCGGTCGCGACTAGTTGGTCGCGACGACCACCACGATCTTGCCCACGTTGGCGTTCGACGCCATCAACTCATGGGCAATCGCTATGTCACCGAGGCGGTACTGACAGTCGATCACGGGCTTCAGCGTGCCGTCGTCGAAGAGCGGCAGCATCTCCGCTGCGAACCTGCGGCTGACCGCGATCTTCTCCTCGGTGGGACGTGCCCGCAGCACCGTGCCCGTGATTGACGCCCGTTTGCCGAGCAGCGCACCCACGTTGAACGGCACGGGCTTGCCTGCCATCACACCCACCTGGATGATGCGGCCCTTCACGGCGAGCGAGGCCACGTTGCGCTCCACGTAGTCGCCCCCGATCACGTCGAGAACCACGTCGACACCCGCACCACCGGTGGCGGCGAGGGCGGCCTGCACGAAGTCCTCGTTGCCGTAATCGACCACCACGTCGGCACCGAGCTCGCGGCAGGCCTCCACCTTGCCCTCCGAGCACGTGACGATCACGCGCGCCCCTACTGCATGACAGATCTGGATGGCGGCCGTGCCCACGCCCGATGCCCCCGCGTGCACCATGGCCCATCGACCGGCGGTGAGACCGCCCTGCAGCACCAGTGCGTCCCACGCGGTGATGAACACCTCGGGGATCGCCGCAGCCTGCGACAGGTGCATCCCGGCGGGAACGGCCATGGCCTGGCGCTCGTGCACCACCAGCCTCTCCGCATAGGCACCGCCCGACACGATGCCCATCACCGCATCGCCCGGCCGCCACATGGTGACCCGCGGGCCACAGGCCTCCACCGTGCCCGCGAACTCGAGACCGGGGATCTCCGCCTCCGACGGGAACGGGTTCGGGTACATGCCCATGCGCTGCAGCAAATCGGCACGGTTGAGGGCGGTGGCATGCACGCGCACCAGCACCTCCTCGGGGCCGGCCACGGGGTCGGGCACCTCGCGGATGACGAGCACCTCAGGCCCGCCGTGCTCGGTGAGAACGACGGCCCTCACAGCGTCAGGCCATCTTCTGCTGGAGACGGCGGTCGAGTGCCTCGAGGTAGTCCTCGGTGGTGAGCCACGGCTGGTCACGCGACACGAGGATGGAGAGGTCCTTCGTCATCTCGCCGGCCTCGACGGACTCCACGCACACGCGCTCGAGCTTCTCGGCGAAATCCATGAGTTTCGCGTTGTTGTCGAGCTTGCCGCGGTGCTTCAGGCCGCCCGTCCATGCGTAGATCGACGCGATGGGGTTGGTGGAGGTCTTGTTGCCCTTCTGGTGCTCGCGGTAGTGGCGCGTGACGGTGCCGTGGGCGGCCTCCGCCTCGACGGTGCGGCCGTCGGGTGTCATGAGAACCGACGTCATGAGGCCGAGCGAGCCGAAGCCCTGGGCCACGGTGTCGGACTGCACGTCACCGTCGTAGTTCTTGCAGGCCCACACGTAGCCGCCCTCCCACTTCATGGCGCACGCCACCATGTCGTCGATGAGCCTGTGCTCGTACGTGATGCCGGCCTTCTCGAACTCGGCGCGGAACTCGGCCTCGAAGACCTCCTCGAAGAG
>JBJTFB010000115.1:0-2804 GCA_046093205.1 Acidimicrobiales bacterium | reverse complement strand
GTCACGACCCAGCACCTCCACCCGGGTGTCGCCGTTCGTCCAGGTCTCGCGGGTGTGGTGGTGACCGCACACGTGCAGCGCGGGCTGCACCTTGTCCTCGATCTCCTGCACCAGCTCGCGCTGGGCCACCGACTCGGGGATGCCGTCCTTGTAGGAGATCATCCTGCCGAGCGGTGCCTCGTGGGTGACGAGGATGTCGACCTTCGTCGGCACGAGTGCATCGACCTGCTCACGGGTGACCAGCTCCTGCTCCCACCACGACACGTGCGCCCGGCGCTGCTTCCAGTCGACCGAGTACGCCCCGCCGAAACCCATGAGGGCCACTCCGTCGATGGTGAACATGCACCCCCTCGGCACGTACAGCACCCTCGGCCCGGCCACCGGGATCGGGTTCTGCGCGCCGTGCAGCGCGACGAGTTCATCGAGCAGGTCGTGGTTCTCGTGATTGCCGTCGACCCAGTAGAGAGTGATCCCGTGTTCCGCGGCGAGTTCCTCGGCGAGGTCGAGGAACTGCTGGCCCGACTTGAAGTGCGGCCAGTACCCGAAGTCGCCGCAGGCGATGATCGCCTTCGCCCCCGACCGTGCCGCCTTTGCGAACACCCACTCGAGGTGCTCCCTGTCGCCGTGGATGTCCCCGGCGAACATGATTCTGTTTCTGTTTTCCATGTTTGTTCTTTCCTTCCGAGAGTCACCCCGTTGGTGGCTCCCATGCGGACTGACGCACCGAGGGCGGGGACTTTCAGGTTCCGGGGAAACCCTTGACCCGCAAGGGGTTTCCGTTGCCCGGCGGTGGCCCCGGGGGTACCCTGTGGCGCGTGAGCCCGCTTGCCCCCACCAACAGCCCGAACGTTCCCGACACCATCGTCGAGATCACTGACGAGGCGATGGTGCAGTTGCTCACCCTCCGCGACGAGGAACCCGAGAAGGAGCGCCTCGGCCTGCGCCTCGAGGTCATCGCCGACCCCGGCCAGGAGTTCAAGTACGACCTCTCCTTCGAGATCGTCACGCAGGCCGCGTTCACCGACGAGGTGCGCACCATCGAGAGCGGCGACCACAGGATCAAGGTGATCATCCCCCTGCAGTCGTACGAGCACGTGGTGGGCTCCGTGCTCGACTTCAACGAGCGCCAGGGACTCATCATCCGCAACCCGAACAAGCCGCCGATGATGTCGATCGAGGGCCTCGTGCGCGACGACGAGATGTCGGCCGCCATCGAGACCGTGATTGCCGGTGACATCAACCCGTCGCTTGCCGCGCACGGCGGCTTCGTCACCTATGTGGGCCACGACGAGGACGGCGTCGCCTACATGACGATGGGTGGCGGCTGCCACGGCTGCTCGATGAGCAAGATGACGATGCTGGAGGGCGTCCAGACTGCCCTCATCGAGCAGGTCCCCGGTGTCACCAAGGTGCGTGACGTCACCGACCACACCACCGGCGCCAACCCGTACTACTCCTGACGGTTGCGGCCCTGGGGAGAGCGATGAACCCCGTGAGAGTCGCCTCGATCTGGACATACCCCGTGAAGTCGATGGTGGGCGGCACGGTCGGCACCGCCGGGTTGTCGTCTCTCGGCATCGTGGGTGACCGGCACTGGGCGGTGCGCTCGCTCGAGTGGGGCGGTGTGCGCGGCGCGAAGAAGATCGGTTCGTTGATGCAGTGCGCGGCACGCGAACTGAACACAGGTCGGCCCGCGGACGGCGTGGAGATCACGCTCCCCGACGGTTCGACTGTGCGGTCCGGCGACGCCGACGCGAACGAACGACTGTCGGCGGCCCTCGGTCACCGCGTGGAACTCGTGCAGTTGCCGGCCGACGGCGATGATGAGCACTTCCGTCGCGGCCCCGCCACCGGCACCGACCCCATGGGGGAGCTGCGCGCGGTGTTCGGCCGCGACGACGACGAACCGTTGCCCGACTTCTCTGCGTTCCCGCCCGAGGTTGCGGTGTACGAGTCACCGCCGGGCACGCACCATGATTGCTGGCCGCTCATGATCATGAGCACGTCTGCTCTGCGTGCACTCGCCGGTGCCCTGCCCGGCAGCAACACCGACATCCGTCGTTTCCGGCCGAGCATGGTGGTGGACACGGGGGACGAACCCGGGCACCCCGAGTTCACGTGGAAGGGGCGTCATGCAACCGTCGGGTCGGCAACCATCGAGTTCCTCGACCCGTGCCCCCGGTGCGTGATGACCACCCTCGCCGTGGGTCCGCAGGACACGCAGGTTCCTGCCGACAGGGCAGTGTTGCGCCACATAGTGCGGGACCTCGGCCAGAACCTGGGCGTGTATGCACGCATCACCTCGCCGGGCACGGTGTCAGTCGGTGACGTCGTCACCTTCGTCTGACACACAGCCGCCGTATTCTTCGGGCATGGGACTCCTCGACGGCCTCACGCGCCGCCGCGCGGCGCGCCGGCATGCCAGGGCGCTCGAGACACACAACGCCGGCATGGTGGAGTGGAGCGAGGCGAACGACCGCCTCACCTCGTGGATCGAGACGGTGCAGGCATGCGTCGACGGGAAGATCGATGAGCAGTTCGTCGACCGCTCCGACTACGGCTTCATGTTCGACAGCGACGAGTTCGCCGTGGCCTGCATCTCGGGCCCAGGGACGAAAGTGCCGCGCTGGGAACCGACGTGTCCGCGCACACGACCGAAGACGGGAAACGACACACCTCCGTACCCGCCGCGGTCCGAGCCCGGTGTCTTGACCACCTGAAGCAGCGCGGTGCCCGAGATGCAGGCCACGGAGAACTCGTCGTTCTCGAACATGAAGCCGTAGTCGGAGCGGTCGACGAACTGC
>JBJTFB010000114.1:0-3758 GCA_046093205.1 Acidimicrobiales bacterium | reverse complement strand
GAACATCGCGAACGACAGCGATGCCGCCCCGACAGCCGAGGGCATCTCGTTCGGGTCGATGCCGAACTCCTCCTTGGCGTGCACGAGCAGCGCCCGGTCGGGGTCCTGCATCACCTCCGTGGCACCGGCGATGGCCTGGTCGCGTGTCATTCCGTGGGCCTCGTAGAAGGCCGCCAGCTCGAGGGTCTCCTTCTCGGGGTTGCGTGCGAGTTCGCGCCGCTCGATCTCGAGCTCGCGTTCCACGAGTTCGTTCTGTGCCGACACGGAGATCCACTCACCGGCCGCCATGCTGAACGCGCCCGCCACCGCACCTGCGAGACCGCCGAGCCGCACCACCGATGCGGCAACGCCGCCGCCGGCAAAACCGAGCACGAGCGAGACGTTCGAGGTGAGACCGTCACTGACCCCGAACACTGCGGCCCGTGCGAGACCCCCTGCAACAGACCGGTGGTCTTCCTTGGCCATGACATGCGACATGCAGGCAACGCTAGACGAGGAAGGGACGTGAGGTGTCCCTACTAACCTTGCGTTCATGAGCGATGCCCCCCGTTTCAGGTTCGCTCCGTCACCCACCGGTTTCTTCCACGTGGGTGGTGCACGCACCGCTCTCTACAACTGGGCGCTCGCGCAGCGCACGGGCGGCACGTTCGTCCTGCGCATCGAGGACACCGATGAGTCCCGCAACAGCCCAGAGTGGACACAGGGGATCATCGACGCGCTGTCGTGGCTGGGGATCGACTCCGCCTCGCCGCAGTTCGAGGGCCCGTACTTCCAGAGCACGTATGCCGCACAGCACGTGGATGCCGCGATGCGCCTGTGGCGCCAGGGGGATGCGTACTGGTGCGATCTCACGCCCGAGCAGGTGCAGGCACGCAGCAAGGAGACCGGCCGCCAGGGCTATGACGGCTACTCGCGTGACCGCGGACTCGAGCCGGGGCCGGGCCGGGTGCTGCGGTTCCATGTGCCTCAGGGCTCCACGGTCGTCGAGGACCTCGTGCGCGGCAGTGTGGAGTTCGCGAACGACACCATCGAGGATTTCGTGTTGCTGCGCGGCAACGGGACGCCGATGGTCCTTCTCGCGAACGTGGTGGACGACATCGAGATGCGCATCACGAACGTGGTGCGCGCCGAGGAGCACCTGCCGAACACCCCGAAGCAGCAGATGATGTGGCGTGCGCTCGGACACGGGCCGCCGGTGTGGGCGCACGTGCCGGTGCTCGTGAACGAGCAGCGCAAGAAACTGTCCAAGCGCCGCGACAAGGTGGCTCTCGAGCAGTACAGGGCCGAGGGCATCCTCGCGGAGGCGATGGTGAACTACCTGATGACCCTCGGCTGGGCGCCGGCCGGTGACACCGAGATCGTGCCGTGGTCGCGCATCGTCGAGGAGTTCCGCCTCGAGGACGTGAACCACTCACCCGCGTTCTTCGACGTGAAGAAACTGTCGGCTTTCAACGGCGACTACGTGCGGATGCTGTCACCGGGGGAGTTCCTCGCCGCAGCCCGTCCCTTCCTGCAGGGTGACGTGCCGTGGCCGGCCGGCAGCTTCGACGAGGAGGTGTTCGAACGTGCGGCCCCGCTCGTCCAGACGCGTGTCGCGACACTCTCGGAGATCCCGGCAATGGTGGACTTTCTCTTCCTCGGGGAACCACCCGTCGATGACGATGCATGGAACAAGACGATGTCCTCGGACTTCGCGCGCGACGTCCTCGACCACATGGCATCCGCCCTCGCGAATGTCGAGTGGAACCACGGGGCAATCAAGCAGCAACTCGAGACGTTCACCGAGTCGCGCGGACTGAAACTGGGAAAGACGCAGGCGCCGGTGCGAGTGGCCGTCACCGGCCGCACCGTGGGGCCACCGTTGTTCGAGAGCATCGAGATCCTCGGCCGCGAGAAGTCACTCGCGCGCATCGGGGCGGCGCGTGCCCGGCTCGGCTGACCGCCTGCGCACCGTTGCCGCGGTGCTTCTCTGTGCGGCTGCACTCGCGTTCCTCTACGTGGCGGGCTCCTGGCTGCAGGTTCGCGAGATGGGGTCGCGCACCCCGGAGGGAACAGCCGATGCAATCGTGGTGATGGGTGCGGCACAGTACGACGGACGACCCTCCGACATGCTCGAACGCCGTCTCGAGACCGCGCTCTCGATGTGGAACGACGGACGCGCGAAGTGGGTGGCCGTCACCGGCGGGAAGATGGAGGGCGACCGCTTCACCGAGGCCGCCGCATCGGCCGCATGGCTGATGGACAGGGGAGTGCCGCAGGACAGGATCCTGCGCGAGGAGACGGGGGCGTCGACATGGGAGTCGCTGTCGGCGCTTGCTCCGGTGCTGCGCGGGAACGATGTCTCGTCTGCATTCGTGGTGACCACCGACTGGCATGTTGCGCGCTCTGTGTTCACCCTGCGCGAGCTGGGGTTCGGGGCGTCGCCCGCGGGCGCGGGACCGGCGCAGGGGTCGACGGCACGCTGGTGGCGCGAGGCTCTCGCCGTGGGGGCGGGACGTGTGATCGGCTTCGGCCGCCTCCATTCACTCACCGGCTGACCGTTGCCGCCCCGAACGGGGCGCCGATAGAGTCACAGCCGCACTGGGGAATGGTGTAATTGGCAACACAACTGGTTCTGGTCCAGTTATTCAGGGTTCGAGTCCTTGTTCCCCAACCATGTGGTCGCCGATAGAGTCGGTACCCGCCACAGGCTCCCATCGTCTAGCGGCCTAGGACACCACCCTCTCAAGGTGGCGGCACGGGTTCAAATCCCGTTGGGAGTGCCAATCTCGTCTTGTCGCCGGCTCGATGTCATGAAGTAGTCGGCGTGCACACACCCGTTACAGGCGGCCGGGCCGTTCTCTGCTAACCAGCGACACGACACGCTGATCGGGCACTTCCCGAACTCGGTGAATGTGCTCTCGGTGTGTCTCCCGCGCACCGCCACCCGCGTGATCATCGAACCGAGCTGGCAGTTTCCTGCCCAGTAGGCGCACCTGGTGGTGACGCACGGGCCGTGCGCCCGGGTGGAGACCACGTCGTCGCCGGTGGCAGCGGCGGTGTCGGCGTCGACGAACACCAACTCACCCGACCGCAACCGGGCCGCGAACACCTCACCCCTCTCGGGGTACGAAGGGCAGGTCCGCGGCCCCGTCACGGGTGCGATGTGGGGGCCGACGTGCGGGCGTCCTGCTGCAAGCCACGCATCGAGTTCCGCTGTGATGCCTCTGAGGGTCACTCGTCGTTCCTCAGGTCGTTGCGTGGCCAATCCTTCCCGAGCTGGGTCCTGCGGAATGTTGCCCGACCACAGCCGCATTTCGGGGAGGAATCATGCATGGCCTCCAGGAAAGCATTGTGAGTTCGGCGACGCAATGCCTCGGCCATCTCCTCGGCTGTCATCGTTCCACCGAGGGGCTTGTTGTCGATGATCCGGAGACCGACGAGATGGACCATCTCACTGTGCCAGAACAGACCGTCACATGTGTTGCAGCGCCAGAGTGTTTCACTCGGCTCGAATGCGGATGCTCTTGCGGTGACGCCGACAGGGGTCGCACCTTCGGTCACCGAGTCGAAGTCGTCATCGTCGATCATCTTCGTCATCCTTGAATGTGAGGTTGATCGTGTTCTGCCACTGTGCATGCAAGGCAAGGAACGCGTCGTACTCCTTCTGGATCGCCTCCCAGTAGCCCTGGCCATCCTTGGTCTCACGGCACCCGCATTTCTCCGAGTCGCGGTACGTGGCGGCGAGAACGTGGTTGGCGCGTTGGCGGGCACCTTCC
>JBJTFB010000113.1:0-3333 GCA_046093205.1 Acidimicrobiales bacterium | reverse complement strand
TCCACGCTCATGGCGTGACCGATGGTGTGGAGGCGCACGTACGCCCGCACGAACGCCTCGGTGATCCAGTTCCCCTCACGATGGCTTGTGCCGCACAACTCGACGATCCGCGGGAACTCGGTGTCGAAAGTGACACGGAAGTCTCGCGCGCTTCGCCGCATCGAGCGGGAGACCCTCAGACCGTCGAGCGGGATGATTCCGCGCGAGAGCGGTGACCACCAGCCGAGTGTCTCCCTCATCCTGTCGATGTGCATCGGGAACATTCCGTGCGTGTAGGCGTACAGCAACGTGTCGGTCTCGAGGTCGGCACCGACCGCGACGACCTCCTCGTCGGGCCATGACTCCGCGGGCGGGAACCTCCAGCGACAGTCGTCGAAGCGAGGCACGCAGGATCCCGAGCGGTTCAGTAGCTGTAGAAGCCCTCGCCGCTCTTGCGCCCCAGCTTCCCGGCGGCCACCAGCCGACGCAGGGTGGGAACGGGTGCATAGTTCGGGTCGGCGAACTCGGCGTGCAGGGCCTCGAGAATGGAGAGCGAGGTGTCGAGGCCGACGAGGTCGAGCAGCGCGAACGGACCCATGGGGAAGTTGCACCCTCCCTTCATCGCCGCGTCGATGTCCTCCATCGAGGCGGTGCCGGTCTCCCAGATCCTGATTGCGTTGTTCAGATAGGGAAAGAGCAGCGCATTCACGATGAAACCTGCACGGTCCTTCACCTGCACACCCGTCTTGCCGCACTTCGACACGAACTCGTTCGCCTGGGCGATGGTGTCGTCACTGGCCGTGATGGGGTTGACAACCTCGACCAGCGGCATGGCGGTTGCGGGGTTGAAGAAGTGGATGCCGCACACGCGGTCAGGACGTGATGTCGCCATCGCCATCTCCACGACCGGCAGGGTGCTGGTGTTGGTGGCAAGGAGCGCGCCGGGCTTCACAGCCCCGTCGAGTTCGGCAAAAAGGGCCTTCTTCACCGCAAGATCCTCCACGACGGACTCGATCACAAGGTCACAGTCGGCGAGGTCGGCGATCCTGTCCGTTGCGCTCAGGCGGGAGAGGACCGCGGCCTTGTCGTCCGCGGAGATCTTCTCGCGCTGGACCTGCTTGTCGAGGCCCTTCTCGATGGACGCGAGCATCGCCTCGGCCGCGGCCTTGCTGCGTGAGCGCACGACGACCTCGTAACCGGCCTTTGCTGCCACCTCGGCGAGACCGGAACCCATGATTCCGGAGCCGCAGATCCCGACTTTCTTCGTTGTTGCCATGGCGCGAGGGTAGTGCCGGGGGCGGTACCCCCACCCAATCGGGGCGGACCGGGGACTAACTCTCCGTGATGGTGACGGAGCGGATCTCCACGGTGCGGCTCGGTGCGCCGCCGAGGTCACCCTCTCCCGAGTTGAGCCCGAGAATCCCCTTCACTACGTCCAGTCCCTCGGACACCTTGCCGAACGTGACGTACGTACCCTGGCCGTCGAGCAACGATGCCTTCGGCCCGGCGACGAAGAACCACTGGCCGCCGGCGGAGTCGGGTGCAGAGGTTCGGGCCATCACGAGGTCTCCCTCGGTGTACTTGAAGCCGTTGCCCTCGTCCTTGATGGAGTAACCGGGATCGTCGGTGTTGCCCGCACCACCACCCTGGATGATGTCGATGCCGGGGTCGGTGCGGAACACGTAAGAGCCGTCGTAGTACCCGTAACGCGACAGCACCACGAAGTTGTTGACCGTGTTCGGTGTCTTCTCCGTGTCGAGGTCGACGACGATCTTGCCCTCGGTGGTGTCGAACGTGGCGACGTACTTCTTCGCGGCATCGATGCAGGTCGGGGGTTCCTTCTCGAACGACGTCACCCGCTTCGCGGTGCCGTCGGTCTTCGGGCACGGGGTGTCGCCGGTGATGGCCTCACCCGGGACGGTGGTGAGCGTCGGTGCGGTGTCCTCGGCCGGCACGGTGTCCTCCACCGCGGTGTCGTCACCGCCCGACACTGAGATCGCCACCACGATGATGAGGATGATCGCCGCGAGCCCGCCCCACTTGAGCGCCCGGCCCTTCACGCGGTCACGCCGCTGACGGCGGGCCATCGCCTCGCGGGCGGCGGCCCTGTTCTGCTTCTGCCTGTTGCTCTTGTCGGTACCCACGGAGAGGGAAGGCTACTGCTGGCCGAACGGTGCCGAAAGTCGTGTCCCCCGTGCTCGGCACCGCCGTTAGCCTCGTGCACCTGTGGCACTCGTGGTCCAAAAATACGGCGGAACCTCCGTGGCCGACCCCGACCGCATCAAGGCGGTCGCGGACCACGTGGCGTTCACCCGCAACCACGGCAATGACGTCGTTGTCGTTGTGTCGGCGATGGGCAAGTCCACCGACAACCTGATCAACCTCGCGAACGAGGTGTCGGCTGTGCAGCCCGGTCGCGAGATGGACATGCTGCTCACCGCCGGCGAGCGGATCTCCATGTCGCTCCTCTCCATCGCTCTTGCCGGCATCGGCGTGGAGGCAGTGAGTTTCACCGGGTCGCAGGTCGGGATCATCACCGACACCGTGCACACGAAGGCGAAGATCGTGGAGGTGAAGGCCGACCGCGTGCGGGAGGCACTCTCGCAGGGCAAGGTGGCGGTGGTGGCGGGATTCCAGGGAGTGTCCACCGACAGGGAGATCACCACGCTCGGTCGCGGCGGCAGCGACACCACCGCCGTCGCGCTCGCCGCGGCGCTGGATGCCGACGTGTGCGAGATCTACACCGATGTCACCGGGGTGTTCACCGCCGACCCGCGAATCGTGCCGCAGGCACGCAAGCTCCCACGTCTCGAGTTCGAGGAGATGCTGGAGATGGCCGGGGCGGGCAGCAAGGTTCTGGCACTGCGCTCGGTCGAGTTCGCGCGCAACCACAACGTCCCGATCCACGTGCGTTCCAGTTACACCTGGGAGCCCGGCACGTGGGTCTCCAACCAGCCGTCAGGGGAGAAGAACATGGAAGAGCCGATCATTTCCGGTGTCGTTCAGGACGCGAGCGAGTCGAAGGTAACCGTCATCGCGGTGCCGGACCGGCCCGGTGTGTCGGCGGCCCTCTTCGAGAACCTCGCGAACGCCAACATCAACGTGGACATGATCGTGCAGAACACCTCTAAGGACGGCCTCGCCGACATCTCCTTCACCGTGCCGAAGGCCGACATGCGCACAGCCGAGGAGATCGTGGCCCGTGTTGCCGAGGAGATGGGTGCCCAGGCGGTCACCCATGACACCGACACCCTGATCGTGCTGGTGGAGATCATGTGGATGTTCACCCCGTTGTCGGCGAGAACGCGGAACATCCGCGCGGCGATGCCGGGGCTCGTCTTCATGCCGGCACCC
>JBJTFB010000112.1:0-7175 GCA_046093205.1 Acidimicrobiales bacterium | reverse complement strand
GTCGGATTCACCCGGCGCGGGTTTCTCCACGAAGCGGCGCACCCAGCCGTCACGGTCGGTCTCCACCACCCCGTACTGCGACCCCTCACGTTTGCGGTGCCCAAGCCCCTCCTGCCGATCGTGAACGTCCGTCAGCTCGAGAACCTGATCGCCGCGCACAGTTCGGCCGTTTTCGACAGGGTGTCCCTCGCGCTCGGGTTCAATCCCGAGCCATTCCTGAGGGCGTTCCCCGACGGCACGTGTGCCGGGGTGTCGTTGCACTATGCAATCGAGCCCGAGCCACTCGACACCGCGGGTGCGATCGCGTTCGCCGCACGTGATGCCGGGATCAGCGAGACGTTCGTGGTGATGAACGGTGACATCCTCACCGACCTCGATGTGTCCGCCCTCGTCCGGTTCCACCATGCCCACGGTGCGGAGGGAACGCTCCACCTGACGCCTGTCGACGACCCGTCGCAGTACGGGGTGGTGGAGACCGACCGTGACGGCTGGGTGCGCCGCTTCGTGGAGAAACCCGCGCCGGGTGAATCCGACAGCCGCACGATCAACGCCGGCACATACGTGCTCGAACCGAGCGTGCTCGACCGCATCCCGCATCTCGAGCGCATGTCGGTGGAGCGCGTCGTGTTCCCGGAGATGGCAGCCGAGGGCCGGCTGGCGGCGATGGCAACCGACGACTACTGGATTGACACCGGCCGCCCCGACACCTACCTGCGCGCAAACCTCGACCTGATCGACGGTTCGCGGTCGCGGATCCTGTCGTCGGTGGGGGTGAACTCCGTCGTGGCCGCATCCGCCTCGGTGACGCACAGCGTGATCGGCGAGGGTGCCTCCGTCGAGTCCGGTGCGGTGGTCGTCGACTCCGTGGTGCTTCCCGGGGCCCGGATCGGCGCGTCGGCCCGTCTCGAGCGATGTCTCGTGATGGGCCGCGTCGGACAGGGTGCGACTCTCGCCGACTGTGTGGTGGGGGCCGACGGGGAGGTCGAGGCGCGGGCACACCTCGTGGGCGCGCGCATTCCCGACCCGGCAGCCGTCGACCCTGCAACGAGGGGGTGATGGCCGCCATGGGAGTTCTGCGTTGAGAGTGATGGTGTGCGGCGGGGCCGGGTTCATCGGCTCGCATCTCACCGACCGTCTACTCGCCGAGGGGCACGAGGTTGACGTGGTCGACAGTCTTGTCACGGGGTCGATTTCGAACCTCGCGGGGGCCCGTGCGGCCACCGGCAGGTTCAAGCTGCAGAACGTGGCGGTCGAGTCGCCGGAGTTCGCGGAACTTGTGTCGGTGAGGCGGCCCGAGGTGATGTTCGACCTCGTGTCGATGGCGCCGTCGATGTGCCACCTGAGCGGTGGTCTGCAGTCGGTGAAAGTCGCCACCACGGTGCTCGAGGCGGCCCGTCTCGCCTCGGTGTCCAAGGTGGTGTCCTGTCTCCCCGCCGCACTTCTGTACGGCGAGGTCAAGGCCAAGGAACTACCCATCAAGGAGGGCCACGTGTCGGAGCCGCGCACGGCGGCCGAGGTGTTCGCCCGGGCGATCGCCGCCCTGCACGGCGTGTACCGCGACAGGCACGGTGTCGACTACACGGTCCTCGCCACATCGAACGTGTATGGCCCGCGCCAGCGCCCCGACGACGGGGTTGTCGCCGCGTTCGTGGCCGCGCTCGACTCAGGCAAGCCGCCGCTCGTGCACGGCACCGGGAAGCAGACGCGCGACTTCGTGCACGTCGACGACGCGGTCGATGCTCTCGTGCGCTCGGTCGACAAGGGCGGCGGGTTCGTGCTGAACATCGGAACGGGCACCGCCACGTCGGTGCGAGACCTGTGGGGCCTCATGTCGGGTGCATCGGGGCTCGCCCCGCGCGCGGGTTCCGCACGGCCCGACGACATCGTGCGCCTGTCGCTGTCACCCGTGCGTGCGCGCATCCAACTCGGTTGGTCACCGTTCACGAAGCTCCGCGACGGTCTGCGCAGCCTCCGCTAGCGGAAGAGGTCCTCGGCCGGCGGACGGATCAGTTCGTCCACCGAGGAGTCGCGGAACCACGAAGCATCCGCGCCGCGGATCACCGCCACGGGTATCCCGTTGGACTTGCCCATCACGAGCTCCCCGGCCGATGCGAGTTCGTCGGCAACCGCGACCTCGGTCACCTGCATCACGCGGCCGAGCGCATCCTCGGTGCCGCGGAGGTCGACGACACCGGCGATTCCCGCCACCCCGATCGCGACGTCGGTGAGACCCTTGCGCCACGGTCGGCCGAAGGTGTCGCTCACGATCACGCCGACCCCCACGCCGAGCCTGGCCCTCACGATGTCGCGGATCCTGCGCGCCGAGCGGTCACTGTCGAGCGGCAACAGGGCGGCGTAGCCGCGCTCCACGTTCGAGAGGTCGATGCCGCTGTTGGCGCATATGAACCCGTGCTTCGTCTCGGTGATGATGAGGTCCCCCCGCCGGCGCACCACGCGGCGCGCCTCCTGTTCCACCAAGACCTTGTGCGACAGCGGGTCGGAGGCATCGTTCTCGACGAGACGTCCCTCCGCCTTCGACACGATCTTCTGGGTCACCACGAGAACGTCACCGTCGAGCAGCGGGCCGTTCGGCTCGCCTGCGCACGCATCCACGATGATGTCGCCCAGCTGGTCCCCCGGCTTGATCTCGCCGATGCCCTCCACGCCCCATGCGGTCATCCGTGTCATGTCACGCCCCTCCTGTCGCCGCGTCCACCACGGTGCGCGCCAGTGACTCTGCCACGCCGGGTGTCGACATGATCGTGTCGGTTACGACGCACCGCATCCCGCACGCCTCGACCTCGCCGGCGAGGGCCGCATCGCGGGAGTCGATCACCAGGGTGGCACACACCGGCGCGTACAGGCGGGCCACGCCGACCACGGAGGGCTCCATGCCGAGTTCGGCCAGCATCCGGTCGGCGGGGCCCTTGATCGCGGTGCCGGCAACGATGGGGGAGACTGCCACGACCGAACCCCGGCGGGCCCGCAGCGCTTCGTCGACGCCCGCGAGCGCGCGGACCGGGCCGATCGACACCACAGGGTTCGACGGGGCGATCACGACGGCGTCGGCGTCGGTGATGAGCGAGAGGTCGACGAAACGGGCCGCGGCCGCACCGCGGAACTCGACGGCCGACACCGCGACCGAATGGCGGAGTTTCACGAAGTACTCCTGGAACGACACCGTCGCGCCGTCGGCAAGAGTTACGTGTGTCGCCACGGGGTCGTCGCTCATGGGGACGAGCCTCACGTCGACGCCGAACGCCCGGCGGACCTCGTCAGTCACCTGCGAGAGCGTGGCACCCTCGGCGAGACGTGCCGTGCGGTACAGGTGCGTCGCAAGATCCGCATCGCCGAGGTTGAACCACGTGGCACCGGCCGCAGATCCCGCCGGGCGCACATCATCGAACCTCGCGAGCGACTCCATCGCGCGCCACGTCTCACCCGACAGCCCCCATCCGCGCTCCGGGTCGATGGCCGACGCGAGCGTGTAGGTGACGGTGTCGATGTCGGGGCTGATCGAGAGGCCGTGCATGACGGTGTCGTCACCGGTGTTCACGACCGCGACCGTGTCGGGGCCGAGGCCCGCTGCGGTCATCCCGCGCAGGTAACGGGCCGCACCCACACCGCCTGCGATCACCGTGAACATGGAACACAGCGTACGGTCGGGCTCCCTCCGTGCTCTCCCAGATGCCCCGCCGTGCCGGTGGTAGCGTCGGGCGGTCACATCAGCACCGAAAGGTCACACGATGCCCCGCGCTTTCATCACCGGTATCACGGGCCAGGACGGCCAGCACCTCGCAGAGTTCCTCCACGGGAAGGGCTACGAGGTGTTCGGCATGCTCAAGGGCCAGAACAACCCGCGCGCGCACCAGCTGCGCGACGAGTTCCCCTACGTGGAACTGGTGCCCGGCGATCTTGCCGACCTCCCGAGCCTCGTGAAGGCCCTGGAGACGGCCCAGCCCGACGAGGTCTACAACCTCGGCGCGATCTCGTTCGTCGCGATCTCCTTCGGCCAGGCCGAGCTCACCTCGAACATCACCGGTCTCGGGGTGCTCCGCATGCTCGAGGCGGTCCGCATGGTGGGCGGCACCCAGAACAACACGATGCGCTTCTACCAGGCGTCGTCATCGGAGATGTTCGGCAAGGTGCGCGAGGTGCCGCAGAAGGAGACGACACCGTTCCATCCGCGGTCACCGTACGGGTGCGCGAAGGTGTTCGGCCACGACATCACGGTGAACTACCGCGAGAGCTACGGGATGTATGCGTGCTCCGGCATTCTCTTCAACCACGAGGGGCCACGCCGCGGTCTCGAGTTCGTCACCCGCAAGATCTCGAACTCGGCGGCGCGCATCAAGCTCGGCCTGCAGCAGGAACTCGTCATGGGCAACCTCGACGCCAAGCGCGACTGGGGATACGCGGGCGACTACGTGCGTGCCATGTGGATGATGCTCCAGCAGGACGAGCCCGACGACTACGTGGTCGCAACGGGGGAGACGCACTCGATCGAGGAGTACCTGACGCTCGCGTTCGAGGAGGCCGGTCTCGGCGACTGGCATCCCTACGTGCGCCAGGACCCCAAGTTCTTCCGGCCCGCCGAGGTCGACCTGCTCATCGGTGACCCCTCGAAGGCCCGCGAGAAACTGGGTTGGGTGCCGGAGGTCGACTTCCCGTCACTGGTGCGGATGATGGTGCGCCACGACCTGGACATCGAGGCCTCCAGGGCCCGCTGAGAGGCGGTCAACCCTCCACGGGGTTGTCGAACACTCCGTCGATCATGGACTCCGCGTCGGGCGTGATGCCCGCGGCGACACGCGAACGCATCACAGACACGAAGTACCCGAACGCGAGCGTGCACGCGGCGACCAGTCCGAGTTCGACGCGCAGGTACAGGTCGTCGGACACCACGCCTGTCACCGCCACGAACACCGCGATGCTGGCCAGCCATACGTAGGCAACCTGGCGGTGACCGCGCAGGGCGATCACGGCCAGGGCACACGCCTGCGCCAGCATGAAGAGACCGCTCGCGAGAGCGAGCAGGCCGAGCGTGCGACGGTCGAGTCCGCCCCCGTACACAACATCCAGCACCGTCGGGCCGACGGCGAAGGAGCCGGCGACGCCGAGAACGGCGATCGCACCCACCACGACCATGAGGTTGCGGAAACCGGCACGGAACTCCTCCAGGTCACCCTGGGCTGCCAGGCGGGCGAGCCGGGGGAGCAGGGCTGCCTGCACGGCCTGGAAAAGGAACAGCGGCACCCTCGCGAGGATGACCCCGTTGCCGAAGGCGGTCACGCGGGCGGCGTCGCCCGATGTCGCGAGAATGTCGACGCCGATCGGCCCCGCGTTCACGAGCGTGGCCGACATGATCGAACCGAGCAGGAGCCACCCGAGGTTCGGTGTGACGTCGCGCAGGTCGGCTGGTGGACCATCGTCAGCGGCGAGACCGCCCTGTGCCCACACCCATGCGACGGCGACGAGCGGACTCGCGGCCACCGTCACCGCATACGCCCAGATGCTCGTGACCCCGGCCAGCCACAGCACGATGCATGCAACGATGCGTACCAGGCTGTCGATGCCGAGCACGAGCCCGTAGGAACGGAAGCGGGCGGACCCTGATGCGATGCCGCGCGCGATGTGGGCCAGCGCGTAGCCCGCGACCGCCACGAAGAGTGCGACCGTGACCCCGGCGTTGCCCTCGAACATGCTGTCGGTCAGCCACGGTGCGCTGACGGCGATCGCGACGGCGAGCACCGTTGTGATGCCGAGTGCGAGTGGCACCATCCGGCGCACGACCGGTCTGCCACCTTGTTCGAGCGCCCGTCGGTGGGCGAGAGCCCGGCCGAGTTCCTGCTCGACGGGAATGAAGAAACCGGGTGCGAGGGTGAACGTGACGAACCACAGCGCCATCACCGGCTTGAAGTCCTCCTTGCCGAGCGCCTGTTGGCCCACCTTGAAGAAGGCGTAACTGGCGACTCCGGTGACGAGAAGGCCGACGCCAACGGGCAGGGTCCCCTCGGGAAGTGGCGCACGCGGGCGACCGGCGGTCTGTTCGGGGGGGTTCGCAGTCACCTCGTGCGAGGCTAGTTGGCGGCCCCGAAGACGGCCCGCGACCGAACTACTGAGAGCCGACCGTGTGCCCGTCGTGCGGGCTACTGGGCCGTGTTGCGGCGTGCGGCAAGGCTGGAGATCAGTTCGCGACGACGCACCTGCAGCTTCTGCACACCGAGCACTGCGAAGCCGACGGCGGTGTAACCGGCGTCGCGGGCCTGCTTCACCACGGGGTTCGCGAGCACGGACTCCACGTTCTTGCGCAGGTCGACGTTCGTGAGGTCGATCGAGTGCAGCGCGGGCAGCTTGGGCAGGTCGATCTTGGGGTGGTCGATCTTGGGGAGGTCGATCTTCGGGAGTTTGGGGAGGGTGATGTTCGCCATGAGCCCATCCTACGGGGAAGTGCTAACAAATGCAAGCACTTCGCAAGACAGCGTGTCGGCTCGCCCTGGGTGGCCAGTTCGACCCCATTAGCCTCGTCCCGAGTGGCCCCCACCGACCCCCTGTTCACCCCGCCCGTGGTCGCCACGATGGTCGTTCACGAGCCGGGGGACTGGTTTGCCGAGACGCTGGCCGCCCTGTCGGGCCAGGACTACCCGGGTCTCCAGACCCTGTTCCTGCTGAACGGCACCCCCGATGACCCGGCCACCCAACGTGCCCGCGACCTGATCGACACCCACGTGCCCGGGGCCGTCGTGCGCCACACCGGTGCGAACGTGGGGTACGCGGCGGCCTGCAATGCCGTGCTCTCGCTCGTGGAGGGCGAGAGCGGGCTCTTCTGCTTCCTGCACGACGACGTTGCCCTGGCCCCCGATGCGGTGTCGCGGATGGTCGAGGAACTGCACCGGTCGAACGCCGGTGCCGTCGGCCCGAAACTCGTCCACTGGGACGACCCGCGCATGATCCAGAGCGTCGGGACGGCGGTCGACAGGCTCGGCGTGGGCATGCCGCTGGCCGACGACGGCGAGATCGACCAGGAACAGCACGACTCCGTGCAGGACGTGTTCGTGCTGTCGTCCGCATGCCTGCTCGTGCGGTCCGACCTGTTCCGGGGACTCGGCGGTTTCTCCACGGAGACCGGGCCGGCCGGGACAGATCTCGACTTCTGCTGGCGCGTCCACATGCAG
>JBJTFB010000111.1:0-2666 GCA_046093205.1 Acidimicrobiales bacterium | reverse complement strand
GTCATCTGCCTGGTGGTCGTGATCCGTGGCGACACACCGCATTTCGACTACGTGTGTGAGGGCGCAGCCAACGGCATCATGCAGGCCCAGCTCGACACGGGGATCCCCGTGATGTTCGGCGTGCTCACGGTGGACACGGAGCAGCAGGCGCTCGACCGTGTCGAGGGCGTGGTGATGACGAACAAGGGCGAAGAGGCCGCGGTCGGCGCGGTCGAGATGGCGAAGCTGCTCAGGGGTCTGCGCCACTGAGCCGACTCTTCCGCACGGGTGCGTGGCGCGCACACAAGGTGCACCGAAAGGTGGTCCCCGTGCTGACATTCGTGCTCGTTGCCTCCCTCGTGTTCGCCGGTGCGGGCACCTCCCCCGTCGACCCGTGGACTGCGGCCTCGAACCTCGTGTTCCGGGCGTCGATCGAGGAGTTTTCGCTCGAGGCCGGCTCTCCCGTACACGACACCCGGCTCGACTGGTCGAGCGATGGTTGCTCCGCGCCAGTTCTCGGCAGCACCGGTCGTTCGTTCGACTTCACCCTCGCGTGCCGGCGTCACGACTTCGCGTACCGGAACCTCGGACGCATGCAGGGTGGCCGGCACTGGACTCCGTCGCTGCGCAACCGCGTGGACCGCCGCTTCCTCGCCGACATGAACACGCACTGCTCGCGCCGCCCCCGCGTCGACCGCGGCCCTTGCAGGGCCTGGGCCAACCTCTACTTCAGGGTGGTGCGCGGTGTGTCCGGTCCGTGACCGGACGATGCAGCACGGTGTGTCCGGTCCGTGACCGGCTCACGAGGTGAGCAGGTCGATCAACTGGTGCAGCATCCGGCCGGTCGCCCCCCACACGGTGTCACCCTCGATCTCGAAGAAGTGCATGTCGACTGTGTGCCCGGCGCGCACCCAGTACTCGCGCCGGTAGGTGTCGGCGGAGGCAAGTTCGGCGAGCGGCACGTGCGCGATTCGCTCCACCTCGCGGTCGTGCGCCACGAGGTCGGGCACACACGGGAGTGTCGCCACCACGGGATGAATCCTGCTGCCGCTCACCATCGTCGAGAGGGTGTCGAGCATCCCCCACGGCGTCACGAGCGCGGGGTCGAGACCGACCTCCTCGTTCGCCTCGCGCACCGCCGCGTCGATGATGGTCTCACCGCGCTCCACACGTCCGCCGGGGAACGCCATCTCGCCGCGGTGGGTCGACATGGTCGATGTGCGACGGGTGAGGACCACACTCGGGCCGTCGGGTGAGTCATGCAGCGCCACGAGCACCGCCGACGTGCGACGGTCGTCGGCGGGAAGATACGGAGGCACCCAGTCACCGGGTTCCCTGTCGGCCACGCGCCGGATGAGTGCCTCGGTGAGCGCACCGAAACTGCGAAGGGCGGCGAGGTCCCGTTCGTGCCACACGGCCGGACCGCCGCGCGACCATTCGTCCGGCCGCGGGATGTGCTGCGACCCTCCGCGCGCCATCAGTGAGCGACTACTTCGTGGACGGTGCCCAGCCGGTGGACTTCAGCTCGGCGAGAATCTCCGCGAGTCCCGCGGTCTTCAGGTTCGCGAGAACCTTGCCCGGCATCTCCTCGCCCTTCTCCCATGCCTCCCAGGCGGTGATGAGCTTCGAAAGGTCAGGGGCGGGGCGCTCGAACGTCATGATCGAATCGTACCGACATGAACGCGAGCACACCCGCGGCGGCAATCAACGTCAGTCGTGTCGCGGGCGCGATGTCCATGAATGCGGCGAGACCGACACCTGCCCCTCCGAGTGCAATGTCCACCACCCGGTGGGCACGCGCGGGGAACACGCGGAACGCCGCGAGCGGACCGTCGAACATTGCGGTGCTTGCGATCACCACAGCGGAGCACAGGGCGAGAAGGGTGACGTCGTTGCTCCTCGTGGCCGCACCGGCGATGGCGAAGCCCACCGCGTAGTCGACGAGTTGGTGCACGAACGGACGGCGCAGCAGCGAGCCCACTGTCACAACCTAGGGACACCCGGGGCCGGAAAAGATTGATGGCCCGGTCGCCGTAGCGACCGGGCCATCAACGGGAGGCTCAAGGGTCAACCGCAGTGGCCGGCCGGGTATTCCCGCACCGGTTCGCGGTCTAGAGGCCCGTGGGCTACATCATCCCCATTCCGCCGGGCATCCCGCCGCCGGCGGGGGCCGGGTTCTTCTCGGGCTTGTCGGCCACGAGGCACTCGGTGGTCAGCACCAGAGCGGCGATGGAGGCCGCGTTCTGGAGGGCCGCCCGGGTGACCTTGGCGGGGTCGATGATGCCGGCCTTGAGGAGGTCGGTGTACTCGCCGGTGGCCGCGTTGAGGCCCATGGACCCCTTCTCGGACTCCACCCGCTGGACCACGACGGACCCCTCGAGGCCTGCGTTGTCGGCAATGTGCTTGGCCGGGGCCACGAGGGCCTCGTACACCGTGCGGGCACCGGTTGCCTCGTCGCCGGTGAGCGACTCGACGACCGTCAGCACCGCGGCACGCGAGCGCAGCAGGGCGGTGCCGCCGCCGGCGACCACACCCTCCTCGATCGCGGCACGGGTCGCCGACACGGCGTCTTCGATGCGGTGCTTCTTTTCCTTCAGCTCCACTTCCGTCGCGGCGCCGACCTTGATCACGGCAACGCCACCGGCGAGCTTGGCGAGGCGCTCCTGGAGCTTCTCGCGGTCCCAGTC
>JBJTFB010000110.1:0-6645 GCA_046093205.1 Acidimicrobiales bacterium | reverse complement strand
ACGGTCGCCATGGCGGAGGCCGTGTCGAGATCGTCGTCCATCGCCGCGACGAACCTCGCACGGATGTCTTCATCCACCGCACCTGCGGACAGACCGGCGGTGCGAGCAGCGAACGAGTCGAGCCCGGCCAGTGACTTCGTGGCGGCATCGATGTTGTCCTGGCCGACACGCACCGGGCTGCGGTAGTGCGACTGCAGCAGCACCATGCGGTACGCGCGCGGGTCGTAGTGCTCGAGCAGGTCGAGCAGGTTCGCCACGTTGCCGATGCTCTTCGACATCTTCTCGCCCTCGGCATCCACCACGAACCCGTTGTGCATCCAGTGGCGCGCGAACTCCCGGCCGAGGGCAACGGCCTGTGCGCGCTCGTTCTCGTGGTGCGGGAAGCGCAGGTCGGCACCGCCGCAATGCAGGTCGAACCCGTCCCCCAGGAGGTCGAGACTCATCACCACGCACTCGCTGTGCCAGCCCGGCCGGCCCTCGCCCGACGGCGACGGCCACGCCGGTTCCCCCGGTTTCGAGAACTTCCACAGCGCGAAGTCGGCCGGGTGACGCTTCTCGCCCGCACCGAGCACCTCCCGCTCACCGCCGCCCGCCAGCATGTCATCCAGGCTCTGGTGGGCGAGCAGGCCGTAGTCGGGGACCGACCGCACCGAGAGGTACACACCGTCGGGGGTTGCGTACGCCGCATCGCGCGACACGAGCTCCCCGATCATCGCCACCATGGAGTCGACGTACTCGGTTGCGTGCGGGACGTCGGTGGGACGCTGCACGCCGAGTTTCCCCATGGCCTCGAACCACACGCTCTCGCATCGGTGGGTGATCTCCTGCCACGGCCGGCCCTCCCGGTTCGCCCGGTCGATGATCTTGTCGTCGATGTCGGTGATGTTCGACACCAGCCGGACCTCGACACCGGTCCACTCGAGGTAGCGGCGGAGGATGTCGTACACAAGGGTGGCCCTGCCGTGACCGAGGTGCGGCGGACCGTAGACGGTGGGTCCGCAGAGGTAGATGCTGACCCTGCCCGGCTCGCGCATTGCGAGCGGTCTCACGGTCTGTGTGGCCGTGTCGTAGAGGTTCAGCACGGCCTTGAGCCTACGCTTTGTTCCCTATGCCCACGGTCCCCGAGAAGCCCACCCTCGACGGCATCGAGGCGAAATGGATCGCCGAGTGGGATGCGAGCGGCACCTACACGTTCGACCGTTCGGCCGCCAGGGACGCCGTGTTCTCCGTGGACACTCCCCCTCCCACCGTCAGCGGCTCGCTTCACATGGGTCACGTGTTCTCCTACACCCACACCGACACCGTCGCGCGCTTCCGCAGGATGACCGGAAGGGCGGTGTTCTACCCCATGGGCTGGGATGACAACGGCCTGCCCACCGAGAGGCGCGTGCAGAACTACTTCGGCGTCTCGTGCGACCCGTCGGTGCAGTACGACCCGGCATTCACGCCCCCCTTCCGCGGTGACCCGCCGAAGGACCACAAGCCCGTGCCCGTGTCGCGACCGAACTTCATCGAGTTGTGCGAGGAGCTCACCGCGCAGGACGAGAAGGTGTTCGAGGACCTCTTCCGCCGGCTCGGCTTGTCCGTGGACTGGTCGCTCCTGTACGCCACCATCGACGAGCGTTCGCGGCGCGTGTCACAGCGCGCGTTCCTGCGCAACCTCGCCCGCGGCGAGGCGTACACGCAGGAGGCACCCACGCTGTGGGACGTCGACTTCCGCACCGCGGTCGCACAGGCAGAGCTCGAGGACCGCGAGCGGCCCGGCGCGTACCACAAGGTGAACTTCGCCCGCACCGACGGCGGCGGGGTCGTCACCATCGACACCACCAGACCCGAGCTGCTGCCTGCGTGCGTGGCACTCGTGGCGCATCCCGACGACGAGCGGTACGTGCCGCTGTTCGGCACCACGGTGCGCACTCCGCTCTTCGGTGTGGAGGTGCCGGTGGTTGCGCACCCGCTCGCCCAGCAGGACAAGGGCACGGGCATCGCGATGATCTGCACGTTCGGCGACCTCACCGACGTGATCTGGTGGCGCGAACTGCAGCTGCCCACCCGTGCGATCATCTCGCGTGACGGGCGCATCCTCGCCGACGCACCGCAGGGTCTCGACTCTCCCGACGGTCTCGCACGGTACGCCCAGCTCGCCGGACGCTCGGTGAAGCAGGCACAGACCGCGATTGTCGAGATGCTGCGGGAATCCGGTGACCTCGTCGGCGACCCGCGGCCGATCACGCACCCGGTGAAGTTCTTCGAGAAGGGTGACCGACCGCTCGAGATCGTCACGAGCCGCCAGTGGTACATCCGCAACGGCGGTCGCGACGCCGGCGTGCGCTCCGACATGCTCGGCCGCGGGCGTGAGCTGCGCTGGCATCCCGACCACATGCACCACCGGTACGACAACTGGGTGGAGGGCCTGAACGGTGACTGGTTGATCAGCCGCCCGCGCTGGTGCGGCGTGCCCGTGCCTGTGTGGTACCCGCTGGATGCCGACGGCAACATCGTGCACGACTCACCGCTCGTGCCCGACGAGGCATCGCTGCCGGTCGACCCCAGCACCGACGTGCCGGCCGGGTACGACGCATCGCAGCGGGGCGTGCCGAACGGGTTCGTGGGCGACCCCGACGTGATGGACACCTGGGCAACCTCGTCGCTCACGCCCCAGATCGCCGGACGCTGGTGCGAGGACGGCGACATGTTCGCGCACGTGTACCCGTACGACGTGCGGCCGCAGGCCCACGACATCATCCGTACCTGGCTGTTCAGCACGGTGGTGCGCTCGCACTTCGAGCACGGCGCCGCTCCGTGGGCGAACGCCGCGCTCTCGGGCTGGATCCTCGACCCCGACCGCAAGAAGATGTCGAAGTCGAAGGGCAACGTGGTGACACCTATCGACCTCTTCGACCGCTACGGCAGCGATGCCGTGCGCTACTGGGCCGCGTGCGCCCGGCCCGGCATCGACACCGCGTTCAGCGAGGAGCAGATGAAGGTCGGCCGCAAGCTCGCCACCAAGCTCCTCAACGTCACGAAGTTCGTCCTCGGAGCGGGCGGGGCAGGCAGCGGCGACGAGCCCACCGTGGCCATCGACCGCGCGATGCTCGGGCGCCTGTCGGCGGTGGTCGAGGAGTCCACGCGTGCACTGGAGAACTACGACTACGCGCGTGCGCTCGAGCGCACCGAGGCGTTCTTCTGGTGGTTCTGCGACGACTACGTGGAGCTGGTGAAGACACGTGCGTACGAGGCAGACGGCGGCGCGGCTACGGCGTCGGCACGCTCCGCACTCACGCTGGCGTTGTCGGTGATGCAGCGCCTCTTCGCACCGTTCCTGCCGTTCACCACCGAGGAGGTCTGGTCGTGGTGGCAGCAGGGCTCGGTGCACACCTCCGCATGGCCCGTTGCCGGCGACGTCGGCCCGGCCACCGGCTCCGTGGACCATGAGTCGTTCCTCGACTCCGCATGCGGCGCGATTGCGGCGATCCGCCGCACGAAGACCGAGGCGAAGGTGAGCCAGAAGGCCGCGGTCTCCTCGGTCACGGTCACGGCCCCGCCGACGGTGATTGATGCAGTGCGTGCCGCATGGCACGACATCGCGGCGGCCGGTTCGGTCGATGCAGTGGAGTTCGTGGAGAACGGTACGGAACTCACCGTGTCCGTCGTGCTCGCTCCGACGGCCTGACCGCGGCGCACGGAACTAGTTTGGTCGGGTCATGACCGACTTCCCGCGCCACCCCCCGCGCACGTTCCGCCAGCGCGCCCTGTTCGCGGTGAACATGACGCTCGCAACCGCCCTCGTGGTGTCGGGCACTGTCATGCTGTACGCGAACTGGAAGCTCGGCACGCGTCAGGTCGTCTCCATCGACACCGTCCCCGTCGAGGGTGACGGCAACCTCAACCTCCCGCAGGGCGACCTCTCGGTGAAGAACTGGCTGCTCACGGGCTCCGACAACGACGAGTGCATCGACCCCAAGTCACCGTTCGCGGGGGGCTTCGGCAACCGTGCCACCTACGGAGAGCGCAGCGACACCATCATGCTCATCCGGGTCGACCCGCGCGACAACGTCGCCGCGATCCTGTCGTTCCCCCGCGACATGTGGGTGAAGCAGGCCGGCAGCACGCGCAGCGGGCGAATCAACTCGAACTTCGACAAGAAGAACCCGAACCGGATGATCACCACCATCCGCGAGAACTTCGGCATCAGGGTCGACCACTACGTGAACATCGACTTCTGCACGTTCAAGGAGGTCGTCGACGCGATCGGTGGCGTGAAGGTTCCGTTCACCTACAAGGCCCGCGACAGGCGGACCGGCTTCCAGGTTCTGCGGGCCAGGGTGTGCTTCAACTTCTCGGGCGACCACGCGCTCGCGTACGTGCGCTCGCGCCACTACCGGTGGTACGACCCCGACCTCAAGAAGTGGCGCGCAGACGGCACGAGCGACTGGGGCCGCATCAGCCGCCAGCAGGACTTCACGAGGCGGATGATCAAGAAGGCCCTCTACAGGGTGCGCACCGACCCGCGCGTGGCCAACAACATCCTGAACGCCGCCCTGAAGAACGTGATCACCGACGACAAAGTCACGCCGCTGCTGCTGCTGCAACTGGCCCAGGCGATGCGCAACTACGACGCCGACACGATGGGTTCCTACACATTCCCCGGCGTGGGCCAGTTGATCGGCAAGGACGCCGTGATCGTGCCCGACTTCGAGGGGGCCACCGCGAAGAAGATCCTCTCGGTGTTCCAGGGCAGGGCGGCGCTGAAAGGCCAGGTGTCAGGTGCATCCGCCGCCGACGCCGACATGACCACTCTTGTCACGACAACCATCGGTTCAGTGTCCTCTGCCGGTCTTGCCGCGCCGGCCGCGCCGGGTGCCTCACCCACCACCACCAGCGTCCCGCGGCCCACCACCACGCTCCCGGCGGTCGAGATCGAGAACAACCCGCGCGGCATCGTGCCGCCCAACGACCCCAACTGCGACTACTGACGCACCGTCATTCGAGTGCGCGCGCCAGCACCCCCGGTATCTCGCTTGGTCCGCCCACGGTGACAAGACGCGCGCCCACCCTGCCGGCCAGCGCGCGGGCCTCGTCGTGGTCCGCCTCCGGTGCCACGATCACGAGCTCGTCGACGGCGCGGGCCGCGGCCTCCACGTCACCCTCCACCGTTGCCCTGCAGTCAGACAGGAGCACTGCCACCCTCCGGCCCGCACGGGAACGTCCGAGCTGCCGTGCGGCCTCGGTGAGTGCGGCGGCGATGTCGGTGGTGCCGTGGCCGCGCAGGGTCAGCACGTCGTTCACCACGCGCTCCGGCGACTTCGGTACGTCCTGTGACTTCGCCACGATCACGTCCTTGCCGAACGCCAGCACGCTGTAGTCCTGCGGGTTGCGGCTCGCCACCGCAGCAGCAGCCACCGCGGAAGCAGCAAGCGGCTTGCCCCCCATCGACCCGCTGCGGTCGACCCACAGGCACAGTGCCGTGCCCGGCTTGCGCCACCCGCGCACCCGCAGACCGCGTTCGTCGGGGGCCACACCGGCGCGCAGCTCGTTCAGTGCATCGAGGCTCGCGTCGACGTCGATGTCGCCTGCCTCGGGCGAGTACGGCTGCTCCTCAATACGACCCACTCCGCGCGGTCGCGAACGCCCCCTGTTCGCAACCTCGAGCATGAGCCGCCCCGCAAGCCGTCGCGCCAGCTCACGCAGTTTCGGGTCGGTCGCCCCGGTGAGGTCGGCGAGCATGCCGAGCATCTCGTCGGGGTTCTCACGCATCTGTTCCTCGAGCGCGGATTCGTCGAGTTCACCGACCTCGGGTGACACCTGCTCGAAGTTCTCGTGACGTGAAAGGTCACGTCGCGACACCGTGCGCTTCGATGCATCGGCCACGGCCTGCTCGGCCGCGGCACCTTCCTTCGTCAGCGGGAGGTCGTGCCCCTTGTCGGGGCTCCACCTTTTCCCCCGTCGGAGCCACCGTCACCCTTCGGGCCGAACACCGCGTTCCACAGTTCGGTCACGACCTCCTCGGCCGTGCGCGACGAACCCTCGCGCACGCGCACCCTTCCCGACAGGGCAACGAGAGCCGCATCGAGCGACACCGCTGACTCATCGGGTGCCGAGCCGCGCAGGTCGGCCAGTGACACAGCCACCTTCGCGAAGTCCACCGCACCGCGCACCGATGAACCGACCCGCAGGTCGGGGTGCGACCGGGTGAGCCTGGTGAGCTCGACCGTGCCCTGCAGGAACCCCGACGGGACCTTGGTGGCGCCGAGTGCGCGCCGCACGATGGCGGTCTCCTCGTCGGCCGGCTGGTAGCTCATGGCCACGCGGCACACACGGTCGTACACCGCGCCGGAGATGCGCGCCGTTCCCACCGCATCGAACGGGTTCATCGCCGCGACGAGACGGAACCCGTCGGCGGCCTGCACCCGGCCGAGCCGCGGCACCGTGATCTCGCCCTCGCTCATCACGGTGATCAGCACGTTCAGGGTCTCCTCGGGGATGCGGTTGATCTCCTCCACGTACAGGAGCGACCCCTCGCGCAGTGCCGTGACGAGCGGGCCGTCCACGAACACCTCCGGGTCATAACCCTCGTTCAGAACCCTCGCCGGGTCGAAGTGGCCCACGAGCCTGGCGGGCGTGAGCTCCGCATTGCCCTCCACG
>JBJTFB010000109.1:0-2983 GCA_046093205.1 Acidimicrobiales bacterium | reverse complement strand
AGCACCTTCTCGGTGGTCACCGCCAAGGCAGCCCAGTTCCTCCTGAAGGTTGAGGAAGAAGAGAAGGCGCGCACCCAGTCGGGCGGCGCCTGACGGCCGTGTTCCTCGGGCGCTGGGGCGCAACCGACGAAGAGGTGAGCGGCCCCGTGGCGGGCGACGACCTCTGCCCGGGTGCGCGCCTTCTCTTCTTCCTCAACCTTCAGGAGGAACTGGGCTGCCTTGGCGGTGACCACCGAGAAGGTGCTGATGCCGACCAGCATCGTGAACACGCCCACAACGCGACCGGCCGCCGTGACCGGGAAGATGTCGCCGTAGCCGACGGTGGTGATCGTGGCCGATGACCACCACAGTGCATCGAAGAACGAGTGCACCCTGCGTCCGTCCCCGACGTCCTCGGCGAGCGTGAAGGCCGCAGCGGACATGATCCACGTCATGAACGCGAGCCCGAACGCGAACCGTGCAGCGTGCTTCCTAAGCACCTGCCGGCCCGAGTTCTCCACTTCCTCGCCGATCGCGAAGAACCGGGCGATGATGGTGCCGAGCCTGAGTATCCGCAGCACGCGGATGAAGCCGAAGCCGACGAGTGCGGGAATGACCGCGAGCACCTGTGAGAGAACGATGACGAGACTCGTCCACTCGTGGCGGAAGTAGGCGGCCTTGTTCGACGCCGCACGGAACTCCATGACGTAGTCGATGCCGAACACGGCAAGCACCACGATGTTCACGGCGAGCAGGAGCGTGTTGTCGGAACTCGGCAGCCTGTCGGCAATCAGCTCGAGCAGCAGGAACGGGATACTCGCGATCGCCACGATGAGGAACGGCACGTCCGTTCTCGCCCGCCACCGCCGGAGTTCCTCGGTCATGTACAGGTTCTCGTTCTTTGCCATGTTCCCCCCTCGCTGGACCAATCGTAATTCGCCTGCGGGGTGGAGGTCACACAGCAGGTGAGAACTGCCCGAGGGCGGTGCGTGTGGAGACGAACCGGTCGGTTGCCCGGGTGATGTCACCGCGGGCGGCGCGCACAGCGTTGCCGCCCACGAGATAGGCGGCGGCCGTGATCGAACCGGTGAGAGGCTCCGAGGTCGCGGCGGTGGTGGCGTGTCCGAGCGAGTTCGCCACCAGCACGTCGCGTGCACGACGGCCTGCGGTTCGCAGGATCTGCGACCCTGCCTCGTCGGTTCCGAGGTAGCTGCCGGCCGCCCTGCCCGCGATGAGGAGAAGGCTGATGAGGGGAACGTCGGTGAGGATCTTCTGCAGCAGCGGCTCGCCTGCGCCTGCCTCGAGAAGGCCGGCCACCCCGTCGCGCACGTTGCCGTGGCTGACACCCATGTCGACCACGGTCCGTCCGGTTCCTGCAGGGAAGTCAGCGCCCCGCCCGATGACGGTGACCAGACCGTCGTCGCTGAGTGCCGCCGCGGCCTCGGAGTTTGCGTACACCACCGACACGTCGGGGTAGCGGGCGAAGTGCTCACGGATGGTGGCAGCGGTGTCGGAGATCTTCACCTGGGCGTGCACCACCGGCCCGCCGTCGGGGTCGATGAGCTCGAGGTCCCATGCCGGTTGGTTCGGCGAATCCGCAAGGCGGGCCACGTAGCCCTCGGGCACGGGGATCATGCCCGAGTTGATCAGTTCCAGCGCGTACTGCTCGCCGAGATGACCCTGCAGGTTGTTGATGGCGCCGGTGCGAGCGGGCCCCTCCGCCGCGGCGAATCGCTCGATGTCATCCGACGTGAGGCCGGTGCGGGTCATCACCTCGGCCAGTGGACCATCGACGACGGGAGAGGTACCCGCCTGCATCGAGGTGATCTCCAGCGCCGCGACGGCGGCGATGAGTGCGTCGGCTGTTCCGACCGTGTGTGACCATGACGGGTCGTGCCGGGTGGCGCGTCCCTCGAGCGCGAGGATGCGGCGCTCGTTCGCTGAGAGCCGCTCACGCAGGTCGCCGAGCCGTCGGCGTGCGGTGTCGAGTGAGACGCGGATGCCGTCGGGCAGTTTCTCGCCCGCATCGTCACCCGGGTGGGGGGCAGGACCGGTCACGGGGCGCGCTTCCCGAGCTCGTCCTCGAGACGGGCGATGCGGGCCTCCTGCGTGGCGATCACGCGGGTCGCCTCGTCGAGTGCTGCCTCGAGCTCCTCGCGGTACCGGTCGAGGCCGATGAACCTCGTGGTGCGGTCGATCGCGGCACCACTGATCCGCGTGGTCACGTTCACGACACCGGTGACTCCCTTGACGCCGGCATCGACCAGCCGTCCGGTGGTGCCGCCCCTCGCGCTCAGGTTCCCGACCGCTTCCGCGGCCTTCCCCCTGACGGTGCCGTAGATGTTCTGGAGTGACTTCCTGGGTTCCATCGGATGGAACCGTAGTGTCGGCGTGGGACGCACCCTGCAGCGGGCCGTGGCCCCGCAACTAGGGTTTGCCGGCATGAACCGCATCAGCCACTGGATCAACGGTCGTGTCGTGCCCGGCAGCTCGGGCCGCAGCGGGAGGGTGTTCGACCCCGCCACCGGGAACGTTGCCGCCGAGGTCGACTTCGCCTCGGCCGCGGAGGTCGATGCGGTGGTGGCCGCAGCTGTCGCAGCACATGCCGAGTGGCGCGCCACCAACCTGTCGCGGCGTGCCGAGCTGATGTTCGGCATCCGTGAGCTGCTGGATGCGAACCGCAAGGAGATCGCCTCCATCATCAGCGCGGAGCACGGCAAGGTCCTTGCCGATGCACTCGGCGAGGTGGCCCGTGGGCTCGAGAACGTCGAGTTCGCGTGCGGCGTCCCGAACCTGCTGAAGGGCGGCTACAGCGAGCAGGCATCCACCGGCGTCGACGTCTACAGCATCAAGCAGCCCCTCGGCGTGGTTGCCGGGATCACCCCGTTTAACTTCCCGGCGATGGTGCCGATGTGGATGCTGGCCAACGCCATCGCATGCGGCAATACGTTCATCCTCAAGCCGAGCGAGAAGGACCCCTCGGCCAGCATGTTCCTTGCCGAGT
>JBJTFB010000108.1:0-5630 GCA_046093205.1 Acidimicrobiales bacterium | reverse complement strand
CACGGGTCTCGGCGGCCGGGAGCACCGTGACGGGACGCGTGTACCAGGACTTCGCCTCGAACGGCACGTACGACACCACCGTCGCGACGGGCCAGGCAGCGGACATCGGCGTCGCGGGAATCGCGGTGGCCGCATACGACTCCACGGGCGCGAAGGTCGGCACCGCAACCTCGGGGTCAGACGGCACCTACAGCGTCACGGTGTCGGGCAACACCGGAACCGACCTCAGGATCGAGTTCGAGATTCCCTCGACCAGCCCGTTGTCGGCGTTCCGCAACTCGTTCGCCGGCACGAACAGCGGCACCTCGGTGCAGTTCGTGTCGCTGGGGGCGACAAGCGTCGACTATGCGATCAGCGTCCCGGGCGAGTACTGCCAGAACAACCCGAACCTGTCGATCTCACGTCTCTGTGCGGGTGCCACGGCCTCGGTCAACACTTCTGCGTCTGCATGGGTCACGCGGTTCGACGGCGGTCCTTACACCACGGCACAAGGGTTCAGCGACAGGTACGCGGACTGGTCGGCCACCAAGGTGGCCACCAAGGCCGACACCGGTTCGATCCTCGGGATGACGTGGGACCCCGGCACACGCCGCATCTTCCATGCGGCATACGTGCGCAGGCACGCAGAACTCTATGAGTCCGGTGGACAGCCGGTCCCCGCGGCGATCTTCGTCACCACGCCCACGGGCACCACTGCGGCGACGGGCACGGGAGGCAGCACCTCCTTCCTAGTGGACCTGGAGACCCTGATGGCAGGTGACCAGTTCTCGAACTCCAACTCCGCCGGTCCCGGGTACATCCCCACCAACGCGGCGAGGGAGATCCTTTACATGCCGAACGGTGCAGCAGACGGCGGCGCCGACAACGACGGCGTCGACTCCGACCTCGTTGCGGGTCAGGACGGTGTGTTCGAGGAGGTCGGGAAGGCCGGCATCGGTGACATCGAGACCGACGGCAACGGCAAGCTGTGGGTGGTCAGCCTGTACGACAAGAAGCTGTACCAGGTCGTTCTCCCGTCAAGCGGGGCACCGACCACGATGACCTCGCTCGGTGACATTTCCTCGGGTGTCTCATGCACTAACGGCCAGGCGCGACCGTTCTCGGTCCGCCTGTGGCGCGGAGGTCTGTACCTGGGCGTCGTGTGTGACGGGGCTGATGACTTCAATCCTGCAACACCCGCCGTGCTCAACAACGCGAACGTCACGTTCACCGTGCGCCGCTATGACCTCTCGGCCGGTACATGGTCGACGGCATTCGGTCCGCAGAACCTGAGCTCGGCAGGCGGCGTCGTGAAGGGAAACTCCGACACCGCATTTGCCCTGAACACCCGCGACAACTGGAACCCGTGGACGGACACGTTCTCCACATCGAGCCAGACCCGCTACCTCACCCGCCCCACGCCGATCCTCTCGGAGATCGAGTTCGACCGTGACGGGTCGATGATCCTCGGCTTCCGTGACCGCAACGGGGACCAACAGGGAACCAACGACTCCGAGGACCCCGAGGGCGGCAACACCGCATTTCCAACCCTCGCCTCGGGTGACATCTACCGGGTCTGCCGCACCGGCACCGGTTATGCATCGAGCGACTACGTGTTCGAGGGCGGAACCGGTTGTGCCCAGCGGACGAATGCGAACTACGGCACGGAGTACTACGCCGGCGATTTCTGGTTCGACAGGACGCAGCGTGGACACGCGGAGATCTCCGCCGGGTTGATCGAGCAGGTCCCCGGGTTCCCCGATGTGATCATGAACTCGTACGACCCCTACGACGGCGACAGTTCGGGCAAGGCGTTCTACTCCGGCGGGCCGAGATGGCTGCGGAACTCCACGGGTGAGCCCTCTGCCGCCCCGAACTCCGGCAGCGGCGTGATGTTCTACAACTGGGACGGTGAGGCGGGGAACCCGAACACGATCGGTGGTTTCCTCAAGACCAACGGCATGTCCGACATCGAGGCTCTGTGCGACCAGGCACCGGTGCAGATCGGCAACCGGGTGTGGATTGACACCGACAAGGACGGCATCCAGGACCCCGGCGAGACACCCGTGGCCGGGGTGACAGTCCGCGTGTACGCGGCGAACGGCACGACCCTGCTCGGCACCGCGGTGACGAACGCGAAGGGCGAGTACTACTTCTCGTCGAACGTGACGGAGGCGGCGGCCGGGAACGGCGACAACTCAGGCGGTGGCATCACCGTCGGGGCCACCTACGTGATCAGGCTCGACAACCCCGCCGACTATGCGGCCGGTGGTCCGCTCGACGGATACACGCTGACCGGAACGACTCAGACCGACAGCGTTACATCCCTGGACACGTTCGTCGACTCGAATGCGGCGACGGTGTCGTCGTACCCGCAGATGACGACCGCCTCGCTCCTCGCGGGAACCAACGATCACACGTACGACGTCGGCTTCTACAGGTCGGCGCCCGTCGGCATGGGCAACTACGTGTGGATTGACGCCGACAAGGACGGCATCCAGGACAGTTCGGAGAAACCGATCTCTGGGGTGGTGGTGACCCTCTACAACCCGGACGGAACCACCGCGAAGAACCTCGCCGGCGGGGCGGCAACGGCCACCACCGATGCCACCGGGTACTACTTCATCGACAACCTCGCGGCCGGCTCGTACTACGCGAAGTTCACGCTTCCCGCCGCGTACCAGTTCACGACGAAGTCCTCCGCGGGCAGCTCCTCGGCGAACGACTCGAACCCCGACGCAACGACCGGCATCACCCCGGTGTTCACCATCGGTCCGTCGGCATCGGGTGACACTGTTGCCGACACCGACACCAAGACCACGGCAACCTTCGTGAACCCCACGATCGATGCCGGGGTCGTGCCCAAGGGAACGGTGTCGGTCGGCAACCTCGTGTGGCGGGACCTCAACGGCGACGGCATCCAGGGGCCGGCGGATTCCGGTGTCAAGGGCGCGGTACTACGTCTCTACAACGCCGACGGAACGCCGGTGGTCGATGCCTTCGGTCGTCCGGTGAGGGCGCAGACCACCGGGAAGGACGGAAAGTTCCTTTTCAGGAACCTGTTGCCCGGGAAGTACGTGGTGAAGATCTCCTACCCGAAGGGTTGGCTCGCCACCACGAACGAACGAAGCGGCAGGGAGAAGAACTCCTCCGCGTTCAGGGCGACCTCGAGAACACTCTCCGCCGGACAGAGCGACACCTCGCTCGACTTCGGAATGGTGCGCAACAAGCGCGGTCTGCTCCCGGCGACGAGGTGAGGCTCAGTCTGGCCGGCTGGTGAGCCAGGCACCGACGAGAACCACGAGCATCCCCGCAACCGCGAGGAGTGTGACCCTCTCGTCGCGGAAGGTGATGCCGAGAACCGTGGCAACCACTGGTGTGAAGAACACCCCGATCACGCCGCGCACCGCGCCCGCCCGCACCATCAGCATCCCGTACATCACGTAGGCAAACCCGGTGCCGAGCGCGCCGAGCACGGCAAGTGCCGCGACAGCAGACCAGTCGAACGAACTGTCGGCGAGTGCCGGGAGACCGACCGGGAGGGTGAACAGGAGCGCGAACAGTTCCTGGCGCAGCAGCACCGGGAGCGTCCCGTACTTCACCTGCAGTTCGCGCGACATGATGCTGGTGAAGGCGTAGCAACAGGTGGCGAGAAGCAGGAACAGCACCCCGTGCACGGAGGCACCGCGGTCCGCACCGACGGAGCCGAATGAGATCATCGCGATGCCGGCGAACCCCACGACCACGGCGAGTGAGCGCCGGCGCGACGGGGCGGTGCGTGTGAGCACCGCGGCCGCAAGCACCGTGGTGACGGGGATGGAGCCGTTGATCATCCCGGTGACCGACGACGACACCGAGTGCTCGGCGAGCGGGTAGAGGAAGAACGGCACCGTCATCGCCACGAAGCCGAGGCCGGCGATGCGCGGCAGGTCCGCACGGTCCACCCCCCTGCGGGCGGCGGGGAAGCAGGCGAGCGCCGCTGCCCCGAAGGCGAGCCGCGCCATGGGCACCACTGCGGTGGCCACATGGTCGATGGCGACCGCGATGAAGAGGAACGATGCCCCCCAGGTGAGAGCTACGGCCGTTGTCATCGCCCATTCGGCCGGGCCGAACCGTTGGGCCGTGTCGCGACCGAGGAGGGGAGTACCCATCGCTCCAGTCTTGCCGCCCGCAGGGGTGCGGGAACGGTTCGCATCACTAGTGTCGGGGACGACCACGGGGGTGACGACATGGCAGACGGGCACGACGCGATCGACGACCTTCTCCTCGAGCAGAGGAAGTTCCCGCCGTCAGCAGCATTCAAGAAGCACGCGCTGGTGACGGGGACACACCTGTACGACGAGGCGAACGAGGACCACGAGGGCTTCTGGGCGCGCCAGGCGGCCGAGCTTGTCGAGTGGTCGACACCGTGGCACACGATCTGTGAGTGGAACCTGCCGTTCAGCAAGTGGTTCCTCGGCGGGCAGCTGAACGTATCGTGGAACTGCCTCGACCGTCATGTTCTCGCCGGTCGCGGGGACAAGGTGGCGTTCCACTTCGAGGGCGAGCCCGGTGACACCCGCACCGTCACCTATGCCGAACTGCTGGACGAGGTGCAGCGCTTCTCCAATGCGCTGAAGTCTCTCGGGGTCGAGAAGGGCGACCGCATCAACATCTACATGCCGATGATTCCCGAGGCTGCCGTGGCAATGCTGGCCTGCGCGCGCATTGGCGCGGCGCACTCGGTGGTGTTCGGCGGTTTCTCGGCCCAGGCACTCTCTGACCGCATCAACGACGCCTCCGCGAAGGTTCTGATCACCGCGGACGGCGGTTGGCGCCGCGGCGAGGTGTTCCCCCTGAAGAAGCAGGCCGACGAGGCGCTCGCCTCCACGCCCACCATCGAGCACGTCGTGGTGGTGCGCCGCGGCGGCAACGAGGTGGAGATGGCCGACGGCCGCGACCACTGGTACCACGAGCTCATGGCAACGGCTGACCCCGTGTGCCCCGCCGAGCCGATGGACTCCGAGCAGCTGCTGTTCCTGCTCTACACCTCCGGCACCACCGGCAAGCCCAAGGGCATCATGCACACCACCGGCGGTTACCTCACCCATGTGACCTTCACGCACAGGTACGTGTTCGACCTCCACCCCGACACCGACGTGTACTGGTGCACCGCCGACGTCGGCTGGATCACCGGCCACAGCTACATCGTGTACGGGCCGCTGTCGAACGGTGCGACACAGGTGATGTACGAGGGGGTGCCCAACTTCCCGGGCAATGACCGCATGTGGGAGATCATCGAGAAGTACGGGGTGACCATCTTCTACACCGCGCCCACTGCGATCCGCACCTTCATGAAGTGGGGGGGTGCAGGAGCCCGCAAAGCACGATCTTTCATCGCTGCGGCTGCTCGGAAGCGTGGGTGAGCCCATCAACCCCGAGGCCTGGATGTGGTACCACGAGCACATCGGGCGCAACAACTGCCCGATTGTCGACACCTGGTGGCAGACCGAGACGGGCGGCATCATGATCTCGCCGTTGCCCGGTGCGACCACCACGAAACCGGGCTCCGCCACGTTCCCGTTGCCGGGCGTGGGTGCCGAGGTTGTCGACGATGCGGGCCGGCCGGTGACGCGCGGCGGCGGTTACCTCACGCTCACTCACCCGTGGCC
>JBJTFB010000107.1:0-7420 GCA_046093205.1 Acidimicrobiales bacterium | reverse complement strand
GGCCGTGAACGTGAAGCCGGGCGACACGGTCGGCGCCGGCGACGTCGTCGTCGTCATCGAGTAGCCGTTCCCGATCAGGAGACCGGGCCTCACTCGGCGGCTTCGGTGAGCGCCTCCGCCAGCGAGGGGTGCACGAGCAGGCTGTCGAGCAGATCGTTCACGCGCAGGTGCGCCGTGACCGCGAGGGCCACCACACTGATCAACTCGCCCGCGTGCCTCCCCACGATGGTGCCGCCGAGAACCACCCCGGTGTTGGGGTCGGAGATCAGCTTCACGAAACCGCGCGGGTCGTTGTGGATCAGTGCCTTGGCGGTGGTGGAGAACGGCACCTTCGTAACGCGGATCTTGCGGCCGATCGAGAACGCATCCGCCTCCGCAAGACCGACGTCGGCGATCTCGGGCTGGGTGAAGATCGCCGAGGCCGCCTTGTCGTAGTCGAGGATGCGTCCCTCGCGGGCGGTGCCCATCACGTGCTCGGCGATCTTGCGGCCCTGCATGGAGGCCACCGATGACAGCGGAAGCTTCCCGCTCACGTCCCCCGCGGCGTAGATGTGGCCGACGTTCGTGCGGCAGTGGTCGTCGACCGCGATGAAGCCGCGCTGGTCGAGCGCCACACCCGCCGCCTCGAGTGCGAGACCCTCCACGTTCGGCTCCGAGCCGATGGCCAGCACCACGTGGCTCGCACGCGCCTGGCGGCCGTCGTCGCACCTCACAACCACGTCATCACCGTCGCGTTCGATGGACTGTGCACGGGCCCCCTTCAGCAGGCGCACACCCTTCTCGAGGAAGCGGTCCTCGAGCGCCGCGGCGGCCTCGGCGTCCTTTCCGGGCAGCACCTGCTGCCTGCTGACCACGAGGGTGACCTCGGAGCCGAACGACGAGAACATGTGCACGAACTCGACCCCGGTCACGCCCGACCCGACCACCACGATGCTGCGGGGGAACTCCCGCGGGGGGTAACAGTCGCGGGTGGTGAGGATGCGCTCGCCGTCCGGGGTGACCCATGCGGGGATGCGCGGCCGCGAACCGGTGGCAACCACGAACGCATCGCCATCGACCGTGGTGTCCCCGGTGGCGCCGCGCACCAACACCGAGTTCGGCCCCGTGAACCGGGCCTCCCCCATGAGGATGCGCACACCCTGGCTCTCCAGCAGTTCGGTCGTGCTGGAGCGCATGCGCTCCACGATGCCCCCGATGCGGCCGGCGAGCGTGCTGACATCGATCTCCACGTCGCTCTGGCCGACGCCCATCCCGGCGAAACGTTGCGTGGCGCTCATGGCCCCGCCCGTGGCGATCATCGCCTTCGAGGGGATGCAGTCGCGCAGGTGGGCGGCACCCCCCACGATGTCGCGCTCGATCAATGTGACCTCGGCCCCGAGGCGTGCGGCCCACGTGGCGGCAGAGTTGCCACCCGGGCCGCCTCCGATGATCACCACGCGCTTGCTCACATGTTCAGGCTATCCAGCGCGCGGTGTGCGGGCCGTGAACCGATCACGGAGAGGTCGTGGTGCTGGTGCTGGTCGAGGAGGTTGTCGACTCCGGGACGGTCGTCGTGGAGGTGCCGGGAACGGTGGTCGAGGTGGATGTCGTGCTGGTCGTCGTACTCGTGGTCGTGCTCGTCGAGGTCAACGTGTCCGGGATGCTCGTGGTGGGCACCGGCACGTTGTTCGGGCAGTACCGGCTCGGGAACCCGAGAGTGTCGCGACGCTCGCCGACCCACTCGAAGTGCATGCCGTCGGCGGGCCAGAAGTTGCCTCCCCAAGCGAACCCCCACTTGCGGAAGATCCGCACGATGCGGCAGTCCATCTGCGGGCGCGCACCCTGCGCGTTGGTGACTGTGTTGAGGTCGATGGCCGCCCCGAAGGCATGCCGCGACGGCGAGCCGAAGAGGCCGGCGAGGCGGTTGTAGCGCGCGACGTGGCAGCCGCCGTAGCGCTGGGAGTTGCGCAGGTCGATGCGTTCCCTCAGGCCCGCCTTCACGATGTCCCGGAACGCGCCCTCGATCGCTTCCACCACCTTCCTGTGGCAGTTGTTTCGCAGGGGCAGCGCGCCGTACCGGTGCAGCCAGGAGATGCTGGCCATGCGCCACGCATCCTCGATGATGATCGCGGCCGACGATGTCGGCCTGAACGCGAACTCACCCAGCTCCAGCTTCATCGTGGCGAAACCGAGAGTTGCGTCCGGATTGGGAGGGTCCCAAGAGGTGCGCACGCGGTAGCGGGTGCCGAGCGCGAACCCCTTCGTCCGCAGTGCGGTGTACACGTCCGACGGTCTGGCGAAACCGACGATCTCCATCCTCGGCACGCTCGTCACCCCGAGCGAGGCGCCGGTCGCGGTCGACATGATGAGGTCCTCGCCGCCGGCGACGTCATTCGGCACGATCATCCCCACCGTGAAGCGGCGGATGCGGTTGCGTTCGTCCCGCAGGGTGACCACATCCCCGACCACAGCATCCCTGATGCGCGCCGAGTTGGCGCCCATCAGCACACCGCCCGCGGCCACGATGGCGGCCGCTTGTTGCCCCGCAACGAGGCGCACGTACTCGACCGGCAGCACGCGCGTGCCCATGGGCACCCGCCATCCCTTCGGCTGCTGCATGAGCACCTCGTCACCACGCCAGTACGCCGTCATCGGCAGCGTTGCGTAGCGCGCGGGATGCGCCGTGGCACCGACGGCGCGGGCCGCCGACGAGATTCGCGACGTCTCCGTCGCCGTCAGGGTCCCGTCACGCGAGATGATGATGACGGGGACCGGGGCACCCGACGACGAACGTGGCGCACCCGACGCCGGCCGTGTGCCGGCAACCGTGACAATCATCAGCGACGTGACCACGCTCGACACAGCGAGTGCTCGCGTCCGGGTCATCGCGTCACCGTAGTCGGCGACCCAACCGCTTTCCGTCGGGTGCACACTCCGAACTAGCGTGAGAGCACTGTGAGCGACGAGGACAACTCCATTTCCGGCGGCGGCCTCGAGGCCGAGAAGGCCCGTCGCATCGCGGCGGTGGAGTCCATGCGGCAGGCCGGAGACAACCCGTACCCGTACAGGTTCGACCGCACCCACACGCTCGGGGAGATCAGGTCCGCCCACGGCGGTCTCGAGCCCGGCGCGGAGACCGACGTCGAGGTTGCCGTGGCCGGTCGCGTGATGCTGAAGCGCGACCAGGGAAAGCTCATCTTCCTCACACTGCAGGACCGCTCGGGCTCCATCCAGCTGTTTGTGTCGCGCTCCGTCACCGGTGATGCCCTGTTCGACGCCATCAACGCACTCGACCTCGGCGACTGGGTGGGCGCCACGGGCACCGTGATGACTACCCGCAAGGGCGAGCTCTCGGTGAAGGTCGCATCGTGCGCGCTTCTCTCGAAGGCGGTGCGGCCACTTCCCGACAAGTGGCACGGAATCACCGACACCGACACGCGCTACCGGCAGCGTTACGCCGATCTCATCGTGAACGAGGAGTCGCGGCGCATGTTCGAGGTGCGCCACGCCACGATCGCCAGCTTCCGCTCGACCCTGCGCGAGCACGGGTTCATCGAGGTGGAGACCCCGGTGCTCCATGTGGAGGCCGGCGGCGCTCACGCACGGCCCTTCACCACCCACCACAACGCACTCGACATGCAGCTGTACCTGCGCATCGCCCTCGAGCTGCACCTCAAACGCCTCATCGTCGGCGGCATGGAGCGCGTGTACGAGATCGGCCGCGTGTTCCGCAACGAGGGCATCTCCACGCGCCACAACCCCGAGTTCACGATGATGGAGCTGTACCAGGCCTTCGGTGACTACACCGAGATGATGGCGATCACCGAGCTGCTCGTCACCCGTGCCGCCGTGGATGCCACGGGCACATCGGTGGTGAACATCGACGGGTCCCCGGTGGACCTCTCGAGGCCCTGGCGGCGCGTGCGCATGATCGACCTTGTCCGCGAGAAGACCGGCGTTGCGGTGCACCCCTCGATTCCCCGGGCCGAGCTTGCGGCACTTGCGACGAAACACGGAGTGAAGGTCGAGGACCGCTTCGGCACCGGCAAGATCGTGGAGGAGATGTTCGAGGCACTGTGTGAGCACGACCTGCGCGAGCCCACGTTCGTCACCCACCACCCCGTCGAGATCAGCCCGCTCGCCCGTGTCGACCGTGACGACCCGCACCTCACCGAGAGGTTCGAGCTGTTCGTGGGCGGCCGCGAGCTGGCGAACGGCTACAGCGAGCTGAACGACCCCGTGGAGCAGCGCGCACGGTTCGAGGACGAGCAGAGGGCCAAGGAGGCCGGCAACGCCGAGGCCGGCACGGTGGACGAGGACTACCTGCGCGCGCTCGAGTACGGCATGCCGCCGACGGGTGGTCTCGGGATCGGCATGGACAGGCTCGCCATGCTGCTGGCCGACACGCAGACGATCCGCGACGTCGTTCTCTTCCCCACTCTTCGACCGGAGGTGATGTAGTCATGACGACCGCATGGGGCGTGGGCATCGCCACGCTTGACGCGAACGGCGCCGTGCTCGAGGTGCGCTACCGGGGTCTCGGTCTCGGGGAGTCCGTTCCCGCGGATGCACCGTCGGTGTCGCCGCTCGCGGAAACCGACCCCGACAGGGCGGTGGCCTTCCGCGAGGTCTCCACGGTGGTCGACACATCGGCCGCCCCTGCCGACGGCGCCGATGCATGGTTGCGCCTGCACCTCCTGTCGCACAGGCTCATGAAGCCGCGCAGCATGAACCTGGACGGCATCTTCGGCCACCTGCAGAACGTCGCCTGGACCGACCGCGGGCCCGTGCCGGTCGAGGCCATCGAGAGCGTGCAGTGGAACATCGCGCGCCACGGTGGCCACCTCGTGGTGCACGGCGTCGACAAGTTCCCGCGCATGGTGGACTACGTCGTGCCGTCGGGCGTGCGCATCGCGGATGCATCGCGCGTGCGCCTCGGCGCCCACCTGTCGCCCGGCACCACCGTGATGCACGAGGGTTTCTGCAACTTCAACGCAGGCACACTGGGCGCATCCATGGTGGAGGGCCGCATCTCGCAGGGAGTCATCGTCGGTGACGGAAGCGACATCGGCGGCGGCGCATCGATCATGGGCACGCTCTCGGGCGGCGGCAAGGAGATGGTCACCATCGGCGAGCGGTGCCTGCTCGGTGCGAATGCCGGCATCGGGATCAGCCTGGGCGACGACTGCGTGGTGGAGGCCGGCCTCTACGTGACGGCGGGAACCGTCGTGCGCGCACCTGACGGCAACGCGGTGAAGGCTCTGCTCCTGTCGGGCCAGTCTGGCCTGCTCTTCAGGCGCAACTCGCAGACCGGCGCCGTGGAGGCAACCATGCGCAAGGGCTCCTGGGGCGGCCTGAACGCCGACCTGCACAGGAACTGACGGGGTTCCGATGGACGCCGACGCGCTCGAGCATCTCATGCACCGCAGGGCGAGCGGCATGACCATCGACCGCGAGAAGCCGGTCGACCGCGGGATGCTCGAGCGCATCGTCCGCGCCGCCGTGGCCGCACCGAACCACCGCAAGACACGACCGCTGCGTGTGGCGGTGCTGCAGGGAGAATCGCGTCTCGGGTTCGGCGCCGCCGTGGCTGCCGTGATGGAGGCGAACGGCGAGGAGGCCGCGAAGGTCGACAAGACCCGCACGAAGTACGGCCGTGCCCCGGTGGTGCTCGCCGTGGCGGCGGCACCCGGCGACTCCCCGCTCGAGACCGACGAGAACACGTTCTCCGTGGCGGCCGGCATCCAGAACATGCTGCTGATGATCGAGGCGTTCGGCCTCACCGCGCTCTGGAGCTCGCCCATGACGGGCGCCGAGACAGTGATGACCGGGTTCTGCGGCTTCGAAGCCGATGCGCGGATGATCGGTCTCGTCTACCTCGGCCACGGCACACGCCCCGCTCCCCCGCGTGACCGGCCGGCACCGACGGTCAACTGGCTCGACTGACAGGTCTCAGCGCGACGCGAGGGACACGAACCACTCCTCGGGGTCATCGAGTGTTCCCCGCAGTCGCTTCCACACCGCAGCCATTCCCTCACGGCCCGATGCCGGGTACGACGCGATCCGGTCGGCCAGTTCGTTCGCCCTCGCCAGCACCGACGCGTCATCGACGACCTCGGTGACCACACCCAGGCGCAGCAGTTCGGGGGCGGCGATCCGCTCGGCGCGCAACGTTAGGTGGTCGGCAACAGCGGGACTGTGCCGCAGGTGCAGCCATGCCTGGTTCATCGGTGCGGCGACACCAATCTGGATCTCGGACACCTGCAGGAACGAACCCTCGCCGGCGACCACCACGTTCGAGGCCAGCACCAGCGATGCACCGGCATTGATGGCGTACTTCTCCATCGCCAGCACCACGGGCACCGGACACCGGTACAGCGCGGCATGCACCGACGGCCACGCAGTCATCGGGGCCGGCCTGGTCCCGTCGCCGGCCGCCTTCAGGTCGATTCCCGAGCAGAAGAACCCTCCGGCACCCTGCAGCACGACGCAGCCCACGGTGCGATCAGCATTCACCGCCAGGAGCGCATCGCGCAGTTCCTCCACCATCGGCGCGGTGAGCGAGTTCTTGCGCTCCGGCCGGTTGAGGATGATGTTCACGCGCCCTTCGTGGCGCTCCACGAGAACGTCGGGCATGTCAGTGGGGCTGGTAGGTGCCGAACACCTCTCGCAGTGCGTCGCTCACCTCGCCGAGGCTGGCGTGCGCACGCAGTGCCTCCTTCATCGGGTGCAGCAGGTTGCCTGTTCCGCGTGCGGTCTCCCGCACGGCATCCAGGCATGCCTGCACCTTTGCCTGGTCGCGGTTCTCCTTGAACTTCCTCAGGCGGGCAATCTGGTTCACGGCCAGGCCCGGGTCGATCGGGAACACGTTCGGCTCGGGCTCGTTGTCCACCGTGAACTTGTTGACGCCCACGATCACACGCTCGTCGTCGTCGATCGACTTCGCGTACTGGTACGCACTGTCGCCGATCTCGTCCATCTGGAAACCCGACTCGATGGCGGCAACTGCACCACCCATGGCGTCGATCCGCTCGATGTACTCCCATGCGAGCCTCTCGACCTCGTCGGTGAGTGCCTCCACGAAGTACGACCCCGCCAGCGGGTCAGGGGTGTCGGCCACGCCGCTCTCGTAGCCGATGATCTGCTGCGTGCGCAGTGCGATACGGGCGGCCTCCTCCGTGGGCAGGCCGAGCGCCTCGTCGTAGCCGTTGGTGTGCAGCGACTGCGTGCCGCCGAGGACCGCCGCGAGGGACTGCACGGCCACGCGCACCACGTTGTTCAGCGGCTGCTGCGCGTGGCCGTGCAGTCCCTCGCGGCGGTGCTGGGCGGCACGCAGTCGCTGCACACCAACGGCTACGACGAGGCGCTCGGCCTGCCCACGGAGGAGGCCGCCCGCATCGCACTGCGCACGCAGCAGATCATCGGCTACGAGAGCGGCGTG
>JBJTFB010000106.1:0-2945 GCA_046093205.1 Acidimicrobiales bacterium | reverse complement strand
GTTCCAGCCTTCCAAGCTGGCTATGCGGGTTCGATTCCCGTCACCCGCTCCATGCCGAGCAACGCCTTTCTCAAGGGAATGAACACCGTTCACAAGATCGGCATCGCCGTGTCGGGCGGTCGCTGGGGCTGGCAGCCCGCGGGCATGACCGCCATCAAGTTGTACACCAGGGGCCGCAAGTCCGGGCTCGAACGCGAGAGCATGCTCACGTGCCCTGTGGTGGAGAACGACGTCTACGTGATCGTTGCGTCACGCGGTGGGGACGACTTCCACCCCGCGTGGTTCCTCAACCTGCGTGACAATCCCGTGGTGTTCGTGGAGACGAAAGGCCAGCCGAAGCACGAGCGCCGGGCGCGCATCGCCACCGACACCGAGCGCGAGGAACTGTGGCCACGCATCACGTCCAAGTACAGGAACTACGCCGGCTACCAAGAAAAGACGGAGCGCCGCATCCCCGTGGTGTTCCTCGAGCGCCCGTGAGGACCAGGGTCAGACCACCCACTGGCGGGTGATGCCCTGGATTGTCGACCCGTCCACATCGGACAGCTTTGCAGTGGCGAACGCCCTTGCGGCCGACGAGGTCTGGTAGCGCAACTGCGGTGACTCCGCGGTGCAGGCCTCCACTATTGCCGCACCTGCCTCCGCTGCGGTCTGCGCGTTCGTGAACGCTGCCTCCGTTCGACGGACGTACGCAGCGAACAGATCGCGATACACCCCTGCCTCCGCGGCCTCCCACGAATCCCTGAGGTTGGCGACGAACTCGGTAGCGACGGCACCCGGCTCGACCACCGACACGTGCACGCCGAACTGGGCCGCGACGGGCGCCAGACTCTCCATGAAACCCTCAGTGGCGAACTTTGATGCGCAGTACGCCTCGTTGAACGGCTGGCCGACGACACCGCCGACACTTGTCACCGTGACGATGCGCCCCGAACGGCGGAGCCGCATCGATGGAAGCACCAACTGCGTCATGCGGGCGACGGCGATGTAGTTCAACTCAATCTGCGAACGCAGCCCGTCAAGCGAGAGTTCCTCGATTGTGCCGACAAGTCCCTGTCCGGCGTTGTTGACGAGAAGATCAATCTGTCCGTAGTCGGCGATGACCGACCCCACCACACTGCGGGCCTGGTCGTCATCGGTCACATCGAGGGCCCGCACGTCCACAGACACGCCCACCGCCTCTGCGGCCTTCTGGAGAGCGCCGGATTTGGCAACGGAACGCATGGTCGCCACGACCTCATGACCCGCCTGCGCCAGTTGGATCGCGGCATGCATGCCCATGCCGCTGGATGTTCCGGTCACGAGGGCGACTTGCTGCGAACTTGTCATCTGGGTGCTGCTTCCGGGGAAAGTGACGGCAGATGTACCGCCAAAGTGGCGATGATTTTGCCACCATGTCGCGCATACAACAACTGCTCGACGAAGGCGGTGAGCACTTCACGGTCGGCGAGCAGTCAGGGCCTGACGGCCGGGTTTCAGCCCTCCAAGCCGGCTATGCGGGTTCGATTCCCGTCACCCGCTCCCATCACATCGCCCTGTCAGAGCGGCGGCCTCCATGTCGCCGATCCCGATCGGGACTCCACCCACTCCGCAAGTGCAAGAACGACGTCCTCCCGGCCCGGCCTGCCCACAATCTGGAGTCCTACCGGCAGTCCCTGGACCTGGCCCCCATGGCGGCCGCATGGAACCGAGATCACCGGCAGCGGTGACACGAGGTTCCACACCGTTGTCATGTCCTCGGAGTGCAGCCGGCCTTCGGTTGTGCGGCTGCTGCCCTTCATCGCGTCCGCGTCGGCCTTTGCGGCAGGTCCGGGCCCGCGTGACATTGTGGGACAGACAATCACGTCGTGATTCTCAAGAACAGACACGACCCTTGCCCACACATGTGAGCGTTCGATCTCGAGTCGCTTCGCATCGACGGCACTGAACCGTCGACCGAGACCGACGAGGCCCACCACGTCGGGGTCCACAAGACCCGGGTTGGCCTCGACCTCGTCGCCGTAGTAGGCGGCCATGAAGATTCCCCAGAGTTGCACCCACAGTTCGTGGTCGTGCGGAGTGAAGAGCGGCGGTGCGGCACTCACCGCGCCAACCACCTCGCGCATCTCATTGACTGTCGTGGAGACAGCGGTAGCAGTCGCGGCGTCAACCTCCCAGCACCCGAGATCGCCGGACCATGCGACCTTCAGACGGGACAGATCGGGGCGGTCGGTGCGCCACGGCGGTAGATGCGAGAGCGGGTCACGCAGGGAGGGGCCGGCGGTGGCCGCAAGAAACGCACGGGCGCACCCAACGCTGCGAGCAAGCGGACCGTGGTGAGAAATTGTGTCCCATAACCCGGGCAGCACGTCCATCGGTATCCGACCGAGCGACGGCTTCAGACCGACCACACCGCACCATGCGGCGGGAATGCGCACCGAGCCGCCCATGTCGCTGCCCTCTGCAATGGCCATGCACCCCGCGGACACCGCCGCCGCCGAGCCGCCACTCGATCCACCGGTCGTGCGTGTCGTGTCCCACGGGTTGCGGGCGGGGCCGTGAAGCGGGCTGTCGGTGATTCCGGCATGAGCAAACTCTGGGGTGTTGGTGCTTCCCACGATCACTGCACCTGCATCAAGCAGCCTCTCGACCACCACAGCGGTGGACCGAGCCACGTGATCGGCATGGAGGCGGGATCCGTAGGTGACCCTGTGCCCGGCCCACGGCGTGGTGTTCTTGATGGCCACCGGTATTCCGCGGAGCGGCCTCCCGTCGGGTCGCCCCAGACTCCCGGCGCGATCGAGTCACCCGGCGCGAGGGAGGCGGACGACGCCTTCTTGCTGCTGGCGAGACCGAGCTTGCCCGCACCGGCCGGCTGGCCCTTCTTGCTTGCACCCTTCAGGGTTCCGGAGACGGGCAGGCTCGCGGTCGATCCTGCCGCCTTCGCGGTTGCGTACTGCTGGGCC
>JBJTFB010000105.1:0-3923 GCA_046093205.1 Acidimicrobiales bacterium | reverse complement strand
CGGCACCGTGTCGGGCGAGGTGCACGGGCTCGAGATGTGCAGGGTCGTCGACGACCCGAACACCGGCGAGGCGCGGCTCGAGGTGGGCATGGGCGCGCTCGACCGCTCGCCACACGCGGATGTCGAGGTCGAACAGTCCCGCGCGGCGCGCCGCCACCGATCCGTCACCCTCGGTGACGAGGTTCAGCGGCAGGCCCGGTGCACGCGAGACCGCCCAGGCAAGGGAGGGTCCGAGGGCGCGGGTGTCGTCACCATCGGCGAGGATCCACACCGCATCATCGGTGACGAGAGCTGCACCTGCACCGTAGGGGTGCACGACGCACGGCGGGTCTGCGTCGAGCCCCAGATGACCGCGGACGAGTGCCCGCAGCTTCAGCGAGAGGAGACGTGACCGACGCTCCTGGTCGGCCGTCACCGTCTACTCGGCCTTCGTGGCCTTCTTGCGCGTTCCGTAGCGCTTGTTGAAGCGCTCCACGCGGCCGCCGGTGTCGACCAGCTTCTGCTTGCCCGTGTAGAAGGGATGGCACTCGTTGCAGAGTTCCACGTTGAGGTTGCCGGCCTTCGTGCTGCGGGTGGTGAACTCGTTGCCGCACGAGCACTTCACGTTGACGTCGCCGTATTCGGGATGGGTCTCGACGCAGACCCGCCGTGCGTCGTGCACCCCTACGGTGCAGGTGCAGCTCTCGTCACCGATGATGCGGTGTGGATCCTCGCCGACGGCGACGACACCCGTGCCCTCGGCCCCGCACTTGCATGGGCGGTCTCACGTGCTCCCGGTCTGCCGCTGAACCTCGTGACGGAAGGTGAAGGAGGGGTGCCGGCGCGCCGCGCAGAGCTGTTCGACGCCGACATCCATGTGTGGCGAGCGGTCGAGCGCGACCTCGTCCCGGCCCTACCCGCACCGTATGCCCCGCTCCGGTTCGTCGATGAACGCCACGTCGGCCTGATACATCTCATCGAGGAGGCCGGCGCCGAGGTCATTTTCGAGCACGGCACCGTGTCGGGCGAGGTGCACGGGCTCGAGATGTGCAGGGTCGTCGACGACCCGAACACCGGCGAGGCGCGGCTCGAGGTGGGCATGGGCGCGCACGACCGTGAGGCCTTCGCGATGGTGCACGGTCAGCTCCCCACCCTCGATGCGCTGCGGCAGGTGATCAACGCCGTGCTCCCGCACCGTGAGGAAGGTGCGGTGCCCCACCCGTTCAACAGGTTCTCGGCAGAGCGACTGCTGAGATGGCACGCGACGCAGGATCCGGGGTCTGTGGGATGTGTTGCGTTGATCCCCGCCGAACCGCCGGTTCCGCGCACGAACCTGAAGGATGCCGTCCCGTGCGTCGGACGTGGAGTCGACGCTGACGAGAAGAGCGTCGCAGTCACGTTTGCCGTCGGTGTCGATCTCGAAGCGGTGCCGTTCGCCCTCGACGCAGCGGACAGGATGCAGGCCGACCGTGCGGTGCTCGCCATGCGCGAGCGCGACATCACCACGTCGGTGCGGGCACTCGCGAGGCTCGCGCACAGGCAGCTCGAGATAGTCACCGTGCGGTGGCCGCTCGCGGCCACGCCCTAGCCTGAACCGTGTGAAGGACCGCCTCGACTCCATCGAGCGGGAGTTCGCCGCGCTCGAGGAGAGCCTCGGCGACCCCGCGGTGCTGGGCGACCAGGCGCGCCTGCGCGACGCGAGCCGCCGCTACAAGCAGATGACGCCGCTGGTCGAGTGCATCCGCGCGCTCCGCCGCGCCACCGAGGATGCAGGGGCGGCGCGCGAGCTGATGTCGGAGTCCGAGGGGGAGGAGCGCGAGTCGCTGCGTGCCGAGGCCGCCGACGCCGAGCGGAACATCGAGGAACTCGAGGAGCAGCTGAAGGTGTTGCTGCTGCCCCCCGACGAGAACGACGGACGCAACGTGATCATGGAGATCCGCGGCGCGGAGGGTGGCGAGGAGGCCAATCTCTTTGCCCGTGACCTCATGGAGATGTACCTCGCGTACGCCGTGCGCCGCGGGTGGAAGGTGGAGACCATCCAGTCCGATGCCTCCGACATGGGGGGTGTGAACCAGGCGACACTGCTCTTCGCCGGTGATGATGCGTGGTCGCGGCTGAAGTTTGAGGGCGGGCCGCACCGCGTGCAGAGGGTGCCGGTCACCGAGAGCCAGGGACGCGTGCACACCTCGTCGGCAACCGTGGCCGTGATGCCCGAGGCCGAGGAGGTCGACGTGGAGATCAACGAGAACGACCTCGACATCGATGTGTACCGCGCCTCGGGTGCGGGCGGCCAGCACGTGAACACCACCGACTCCGCGGTGCGCATCACCCACCGGCCGACCGGTCTTGTGGTGGCCATGCAGGACGAGAGGAGCCAGCTGCAGAACAGGGCGCGCGCGATGCAGGTGCTGCGTTCGCGGCTCCTCAAGCTGCGCCAGGAGGAGCAGGAGGCCCGCGCCTCGGCGGAGCGACGCGCGCAGATCGGCGGCGGCGGCCGAAGCGAGAAGATCCGCACCTACAACTACAAGGAGAACCGGATCACCGACCACCGCATCGGGTTCACCCTGTACCAGCTGCAGGCCGCGCTGGCCGGTGACCTCGACCCCGTGATCGACGCGCTGTCGGCAGACCTGCGTGCGCGCCAGCTCGCCGGCGATGAGTGAGGCCGCACGGACCTGGCGTGATGCAGTGGCTGCCGTTGCGGCGCGCGTCGGTGACGCGCTTGCGGCGCGCTGGTTGTGCGAGACCGCGAGCGGTGCGGACAACGCGGATGATTTCCGCTCGATGCTGGATGAAGCGGTGAACTCGCGCGCCGCCGCCCACCTCGAGGCGATGGTGTCGCGCGTCGAGGCGGGGGAGCCCCTTCAGTACGCACTCGGCAGGTGGGCGTTCCGCAGGCTGGACCTCATGGTGGACCGCCGCGTTCTCATCCCGCGGCCGGAGACCGAACTGATCGTCGACCGTGTGCTCGCCCACCTGCGCACGCTGGGACGTGCGGCTGTTGTCGTCGACCTCGGCACGGGCAGCGGGGCAATCGGCCTGTCGGTGCTGCACGAGACTCCGCCCGGTTCGGTGGAGGTGTGGATGACCGATGAGAGCGAGGATGCACTCGACGTCGCGCGTGCGAACGCCGCCGGCACCGGCCGCGCCGCCACGGGGGCGCACTTCGCCCACGGGTCGTGGTTCGCCGCACTGCCGGGGGAACTGCGGGGACGTGTCGACGTTGTGGTGTCGAACCCGCCGTACGTGGCCGACGACGATCCCGAACTCGAGGACACCGTGCGCCGGTGGGAACCGGAGGGTGCCCTTCTCGCCGGACCCGACGGCCTCGACGACCTGCGCGAGATCGCATCATCGGTGTCGGAGTGGCTCGCCCCCGGAGGTGTCGTGGTGGTGGAGACCGGCCACACGCAGGCGGCCGGGGTGGCCCGGCTCCTGCAGGCGGGTGGGTTGACGGGTGCCGAGGTGATTGCGGACCTCGCCGGCCGCGACCGGTTCGTGGCGGCGCGACGGGGCTAACCGAGCGAGCGCCGCAGGAACGCCAGCTGGTGGAGGAGCAGGTTCTCCGCCACCTCCTCCTGCGGTGTCATGTGCGTGACACCGGACAGCGGCAGCACCTCGTGCGTGCGGCCGGCCGCGAGCAGTGCCGATGACAGCTGCAGTGTGTGTGCCGCCACCACGTTGTCGTCGGCAAGCCCGTGGATGAGCAGCAACGGACGCTCGAGGCGCTCCGCATCGTTCAGGAGCGATGTGCGCTCGTAGGCGGAGCCGTCGTGCGTGGGGTTGCGCAGGTAGCGCTCCGTGTAGTGGGTGTCGTACAGGCGCCAGTCGGTCACGGGGGCGCCCGCGACGGCGGCATGGAACACGTCGGGCCGCCTGCGTGTGGCCGGTCTCCACCACCACGACACCTCCGGGGGCGAGCCACTCCGACACCGATGATGCGA